>JAQGHP010000184.1 GCA_028288775.1 Phycisphaerales bacterium
GTTTTCTCCCTCAGCACTCACCTTCCCTCTTTGTCGATATTCGCCACCGGCTGCCGAACCTCCGGCGCCAGCGAGGGCTGCGAAAGATAAAACGTTCCCCACGTCGCGGGGCGGGCCTGGGTCAGAACCTGCTTGGGGGCCGACCAGAAAAACTCGCTCGCGTGCTGGTAGTTTCTCGTCTGGATATTGAAAGCGAGTTGCGGCTGATGCTCGGGGTCGTAGCCGTGCAGCGCCTTGGCCGGGATGAAAATCTCCGTCACATAGCGGTCGGGCAACACGCGGGTCACCGATTTCATCAGCGGGTGCGGAACGAGGCTCTCGGCCAGGCCGTCACCCGGGCTGCGCCACTGGCCGACGACGCCGCTCGCGCCGTCCGCGGCGGGGAAGTCCACCGGCACGAAGAAGAAGTGATGACAGCCGGGGTCGTAGTGCGTTTGGCCGTCGGGGATTGGATGCGTGGAGAGCCAGAACTCGACGCTGTCGCGCGCCCACCACCAGCCCGTGGCCGGGGACGCGGAGACGTCGCTGTCAAACACCTCGAATGCTAGCGACAGGCCCTGCGCCGACCAGCCGACGTAGACGTTGGGCTCGGCGAGATGTTGGCGCTCGGTGCCGACGGCCATGGCTGGCCGCATGCCCGTGATCTTGCACGCCGCGGGCCAGTCGCTGAGTTCTCCGTTGATCTTGATCGGCTTCTCGAGCATCGGCACGTGGAACGCCGGCTTGGCCACGAAGGCGTCGCGCCAGACGTCTTCCTGCTTGTCGGCATTGCTGCCTTCGTGCAGACCGTTGAGCTGCGGGGCGGTGGCGCGCACGGCGTAGGCCAGTTGCTCATACGGCTTGTCGTCCACGTCCACCACGCCAAAGTTCGCGTCTTCGCCGTCGCCGCGCCGGCCGCTGGGCGGCTCGTCCATCCACTGGAACCAGTCGGCGCCGATCACATACGGCACGCGCGCCAGCCGGCCGGTGAACTGCCGATAGGCATCGCCCCGCGCCTGCTGGTCCGACACTTGTGCGTCGAAGCCCACGGTGTTGCGGTCGCCACTGCGGCCATCCAGTGCGTGGAAGGAATATTCGCTGATGAGGATCGGCTGATCGCTCTCCTGCGAGATCGATCGGAAGGTCTCCGGATCGAGCCGTGCATCGCTCACATAATAGTTAAGTGACTGCGCGTCAGTGAATCCGCGGGAAGCTCGAACCACTTCGCGCGGGGCGCTCCCGCGGTAGCGGATGCCCAGCACCAAATGGTTCGGGTCGTACTTGCGGAGCAATGCGGTCGTGGTGCGAAAGTACGCCTCGGCTACGTGCCCGAGCCATGAGCCGGCCAGGCGGTCGTACGCCCGGGCGGGCATTCGCGGCAGCGCCTTCCACTGGTCGATCGCGCCCCAGTCCCCGATCTTCGTCTCCCAATCCTTGTTGAACTCCTCGGTGGACGCCCACGTGCCGCGGAGCACGGCGAGCACCTCGCGGCGATTGGGGTCCGCGGGCGATAGCCCGTCGAAGTAGGCCGCGGGTCCGGCGGAGTCGTCGTCCCAGCTCATTTCATTATCGAGGAAGTATCCGACTAGATTGTGGTTCTCGCGGAGGGGGCCGGCCTGCGCCTTGACTGCATTTTCGATGGTCGCCGCCCACGCGGGGCTGAAGACCAGGCTGGGGCCGCCGTGCGTCCAGGCGGAGAGGTTGAGGTCCTGCGTCATCGGCACGTCACAGCCGTGCAGCGCGGGGTGCGACCACGCGCCCACGCCCTTGAACCCGACGTCGCGCAGGCGCGTGACGGTGGCCTTCGCCCAGCGCTCGATCGAGGCGGGGTCGTGCTCGTCAAAATCGTGGGAGACGAAATCGGGGCCGTTGGCGTCGCGGCCGTGGAGCGTCGGCTGCACGGTCGTGACCATGTTCAGGAAGTCGGGCTTCCCCTGCGGATCGACGAACCACCAGATGCCTTCCGGTGTCTTCCCCACGCGCCAAAATCCGGACTGGCCTCGAACGAGCGCGAACCGCGCATCGCCGGAAGCGGGGGCGGGCGCGGTTGTGGGAGCGAGAGCAATAGTGGCAGTTGAAACAACAGTTGGAGCGGGGGCCGTAGTGGGAGCCGAGGCAACAGTGGGAGCAGGAGCAGTAGTGGGGGCAGGCGCCGTTGTGGGAGCGGCGGCAGGGGGGTCGGCCGGAGTCGTCTCGGCCAAAGCCACGGGGGCGATGAGCAGAAAGACCGCAGCCGCCAAGAGACGGCAAATACAACTCGCAACGGACCTTCGGCTCATTACAGACCCTCAGGGCGGAAACCACACACCCGTTCGGACGGAGCAGGCGCATTCGAGTTATCGGCCACACCTGTACTAATCATTCACCTGAATCCGGTGCGAAGCAAATCGTCGTGCCCGCTTGCGGGCCGGGTATGCCCAACGGTATAGTTGCCGCGCCCCCCAGGGCTAATCGTCGGCCGGCATGGATGCCGGCTTCGCAAATCCAAGGATGGATCGCATGGCAAGACGTCACAATCTTTGCGTGGGTCTGATATTGGCCGCCGCGGTATCCGGCTGCCGTCAGAACCCGCAACCCGCTCCCTCTAATTCCCTATCGGCAAGCCAGCCGGCCATCTCCACCGCCAAGCCCCCGAACGGCCCGCGCCGCCCTGACGAGGCCCTGGACACGGAAAAGCCCGTCATCACGGACGACCCGCGCAGCACCGCGGACGCCGTGACGCAGAAAGCCAAAAGCTACGCGCAGAACATGGAGCCGCTCGTGGCCCGGCGCGCCTCGAACCCCAGCCCGCATCCCGTGGCCGGGGAAACCCCGGCACATGCGCCCGCGGATCCCGCCGAGCCGTCGGCGGTGCAGTGGCCCGACCCCGAGGCGATCCGCCTCTCGACGGCCAAGCCGCACAAAGACCCCGCGGCACCCGCCGCCGCCGTCGCCAACCCGCCGACGGTCGGCACGAACGCCGACCTCGCGGCGAACCAGGTCGCATCCGTCGGCCGCGCCCTTCCGCTCACTCCCCCCGTCGTGACGCAGACCCCGGCGCGGTCGGATGTCATACTGAATAAGGACACGCCCGCAGTTAATACGCCGCTGGTAGGCGGGCAGCCCACCGCACTCCCGGGCACGGACGAATTGACTCGCCGCTTTACCCAGCAGGTGAAGGATTATCCCACTGAGGTGGCCGCCCATCTCGACTTGCAGTTGTTGCAATTCCTGCAGGGGCAATCGGTGCCGCAGATGCAGTCGCTCTCCACGCTGCCGGCGGAAGACCGCGAGATGCTTTCGGCACTGCTCGACGGCCTGACGCTCTTCCGCAACGGCGTGCGTGCCGACAACAACATGCTGCTGTCCAAAAAGATCCGCCCGCTGCTGGACCTCTCCGACCGCCTCCGCACGCAGGCGGAATTGACGATCCCCACCGTGGCCCTGTGCAAGGGCGTGAAGGCGTTCGGCGTGTACGAGCCGATTGAGCCCGCCCGCTTCGAGGCCGGCCGCGACCAGTGGGTGATTTTGTACTGCGAGGTGGAGAATTTCGCCTCGCAGCTCGACGAGCAAAAGCGTTGGGAGACGAAGCTGACGCAGGAGATCGTGCTGTACACCGAGCAAAACGGCCTGGAGGTCTGGCGCGACAAGACCGCCGACCATTCGATCGTGGACTACAGCCGCAACCGCCGGCATGACTTTTATATCGTGAAGCGTGTCCACCTCCCGGCGCAGCTCACGATCGGTCGTTACCTGTTGAAGGTGAGCGTGGTGGACCAACAGGTCAACCGTGTCGCGGAGAACAGCGTGCCGATCCAAATCGTGGCGCAGTAGCGGACCCACGTTTGGCAATAGCCGACGAAAGGACATAAACCACCGCAACCGTAATGCGAAACCACTGGCTCCAGATACGGCCGACCAGAAAAGCGGGACGCGTTGTGATCATGTTCCCGGAATCT
>JAQGHP010000044.1 GCA_028288775.1 Phycisphaerales bacterium
TCAGTGCCAATCCCGATTCGACGTGGGGCGAGGCGTGCAACAGCCGGTCGATCGCGCCCGCGACGTCGGCCCCGGGCGCGGCGCGGGCGGAGTCGATGCGCTTCGCGAGGTATGCCGCGGGCTGCGCCCAGCCGCGGTCGGCGAACTTGCGCCGCAGTTCCGCCGCCCGCGCCAGCACGGGCCAGCGCGTGGTCAGGTCGCGCTGCACCAGATCGACGGTCGCGTTCGCGTCGCGCACGGCCTGGTAATCCTTGATGTTGTATTGCACCGGGTTGGCGCGGTCGCAATCAACTCGGCGAATCGCCTCCAGCGGGACTTCATCGAGCACGCGCTTCAGGTCTTTGTCCGCACCCCAGGTTCGTCGCCGGGCGGGATCGGAAATTGCCTGCACGAATTGGCCGAACCACTCATGCCGAGACTGGCAGAATTGCTTGCGCGCCGAGTGGTCGAGATACGAGAGCACCGCGACCGCGCCGCCGAGCAGGATCACCGGGACAGCCAGCAATGCGAGCACGCGGCGCACCCGCCGCTTGCGGGGCGGCCGCAAGGTCTGGAGCCGGCGCGCGATGGCGATGAGGTTCGGCCGGGCGGCGGGGGTGGGGTTCAGCAGGTCGCTGCACAACTGCCGCCATGCTTCGCCGTGCCGGCCCAACTGCTCCCACTGCGCGGTGAACGGCAGCGGCCACGTTCCGCGCGCCGGCCGCCGATAGAACATCAGCGCGTAAATCACCTCGCCCAGCGTATAGAGATCGCCCGCCTCTCCCACCCTGGTTGCCTGACCGTTGGAAGCGAGATCGGTGAGGAGTACGCGCGCGGACGCCAGATCGCGCCCCGCGAACAGCACGTTGGCAGGCTTGAGGTTCCCGTGTGCCCGGTTCCGCAGCGCCTTGAGCTCACTGAGGCCCTGCACGATGCCCGAGACGATGTTCCGCAGCGCCTCAGGCTTCATATCGACGCAGCCGTCGATGAGCTTTTGCGCGGAGAGGGGATGGTAGTCGGCGACAAACCACGCGCCGTCCCCCTCGACTCCCAAGTCATGCACGGCAGTCCAGTGCCGCGCGCCGCCGCTGACCAGGTGCTGCTGCGCCCGCGCCCGGTCGAGAAACGCCTGCACTTCCCACCGCGGCTCGGTGGGATCATCGACCGGCGGAGAAAAGCGCTTTACGGCATAAACGCCCTTGCCCCCGTCGGCCCGGCGGGCGCGCGAGAGCGACCCCGACGGGGCTAGGTGAATCGCCTCGAGAACTTCGTACTTTCCGACATTCGCCATCAGATTCGGCCCTGTCGCGTTCCGCAAACCCGGCTAACGTCCGCCGCTTAGTGTACGCGATAAAGCCACACCGTGCTCAGGGTTTATATCCGACAAACCGCCGGGGCGTTATAGGTTACATTCCGGCATCGACTTACGGCCGTTGCGGTCGTTATGGCCACTTCGAACCGCTAGCGCGATCATTCCTTTTTCGGGGCGGACGTGGGCGGGTTTTGCGGCCAATCCTTCGAATCACGCACGGCTTCGAGCTCTTCGCGGGTGAAGGTCCGGTTGCCGTGGCTCATGCCGTGGCAGCGCTGGCCGGCGCGGTCCCAGGACTCTTCGCTCGCCAGATTCTCCCGCCAGAAGGGCCACGTGCGACACTGTAGCGGCCGCACCGAATAGATCGAGCACATCTTCCGCCGCAACGGCACGGACTTGCCATCTCCGCCGCCGGCAGGCGTGGGGACGTCCTGCTCCTTCAGGAAAATACAGTCGTACATCCCTTCGCGCGTCCGCCTTTCCCGCAGGCTGAATCGACCATCAAACTTGCGGCAGTATTTCTCAACCGTCTCCTCGGGCGTGATCTTCAAAAACTCCGCCAATCGCACGATCTCTTCCCGGCTGATCCACACGAACCCCGGCCCCCCGGTGCAGCAGTTGCCGCACTGCGAGCAGGTGAATTTGAGCCCTTCTGCATACCAGGGCTGCGAGCCCTCATCTTGTTGAACAACATTCAGTTTCATTAGATCCAATCATAATCCCGCGCCCTTCTCACCGAAACGCGGCAAACTTTGGCGGAAAAGAGGTTGAACCGCCAAGGCACCAAGACGCCAAGAAAGTCGGGGATTGCGAATACGAGAAATCAAAGTTGAATTTGTACCCCTTGGCGTCTTGGCGCCTTGGCGGTTCAAAATTTGGCTTCCCAATTGCGAGGGCGGTGCGGCGTTTCAATCGCCTCTCTAAGCTTCCGTGACTCCGTGGTGAACATCCAGGTCAGCCCGCTCGCGTCTCGGCTGCTGTCCCGCTCCCTTTGCCATTTTCGCGGGACGCGAGCGCGCGAAGCGACTGGATCTCCTGCGCCATCGAATTTAACAGCTCCATGATCTCACTGTGTCGCGAATCGTCGGGGCCGGGGCGCTTCTGGATGAAAGTCAGCGTGCCGGTCGGTTCCAACACGCAGCGCTCGACTTCGTGCAGCGAGGGAATGCCCTGCTTGTGTGCGGCGGCGGTCAGCTCGGCGTGGGTAATCAACTCCCGGTCGAGATGGTCGCGCATGATTCGCCCGTCTCGCATGAGCACATCGGCGCGCCCGGCGAGCAGTCGGTCGAGCCGCCGGGAGCGGTGGATGAGTCGCACCACCAGATAATTGGTCGCCAACAGCGCCGCCGCCCCGATCACCCCGCCGACCACAGTGTTGTCGTCGCCGATGATCGCGTTCTGGATCGTGTTGGAGAGCATCAACAGCACGATGAGATCGAAGGAGTTGAGCTGCGCCAGCTCGCGCTTCCCCGCGATGCGCAGGCCGATAATGAGGAAGATGTAAACCAGGACCGGCCGAAGCGCCTTCTCGAGGAAGCCGATCTTGTCGGAATCGAGAACGAACATATTGTGCCACAGGCTCGCGAGCAGCATGGGAAATCTCCGTGAAATCGGCGGGCCAACCGCCGAGCCGCAGAGTATAACGTCAACCGCCGCGGGCGCATTATTTATGGTGGCGCAGACATTCTTGTCTGCCGTCAGGTCGGGGAGTACGGCATTTCCCCCCCCGGTGGCGCAGACATTCTTGTCTGTTTCGGGTTGCAAGTGGAGGGCATTCCTCAATGGCGCAGACATTCTTGTCTGTGTCGGGGCGGCGAGTGGAGGGCATTCCTGCCCTCCCGAGCCGACCCGAAGCTTTTGCGAGTCTGCTCGGGGGGCAGGAATGCCCTCCACTCGCGGACTCGCGACAGACAAGAATGTCCGCCCCACCGCACAGACAGACAAGAATATCTGCCCCACCTCACTGACAGACAAAAATGTCCGCCCAACCAATAAGACAAACAAGAATGTTCGCCCCGCCCCAGCAAATCGATTCAGCACTTGTCGACCCGTGTTCCCCTCGCACGCTGGACATTCACGGCCGTTCCCGCCACACTCGCCCGTGATGCTGGCTCTGCCGATTGTGGGACGCACGGGTTCGGGATTGCTGCTCATGGCCGCCGCGGCGCTGCTGTACGCGGCAGGGCGCGCGGCCGTCTACGCGCTGGCGCGCCCCGACGGCGCAGACCCCGGCCGCAGGGCAATCGGGCAGTGCCTGCCCATCGCCGCGGCCGTCATCGCCGCGATC
>JAQGHP010000089.1 GCA_028288775.1 Phycisphaerales bacterium
TACGTCCGCGACGGCGATCACGTCGTCTACCGCTTCCGCATCGAGCGGCGACACCAGCCCGACCTGATGCTCACTATCGCGCCAGACGGCGACCTGCTCTCCCGCGTGCCGGTGTGAGTCACCTCTAGGCCAGCAATTCCCCCAGCGGCGTCGATGGGTCTTTCAATTTTTCTTCGCGCCCGTTCACGTTGACGCGGCGGGCGACGAGCTCGCGCAGCAAGTCGTCTTCTCCCGCGTGGCCCAGGGCCAGGACCTGCGCGATGCGGCCGTCGGGGGCGATGCCGATTTCGATCAGGTCGGGCGGGGAGCCGTTGCCGTTGGCTGCGCCGGGGGGGACGCGGAGAAGGCGGCGGTCTACCTGGCGGGCTTCGCCCCAGCCGTTGAGGGTCAGCTCGAAGACGTCGCTGAAGAAGGTGTTGACCGCGGAATATTGCTCTTTGACGCCCGCCATGTTTCGGCCGGCCAGGGCACCGGTGACGGCGGCGTTGTCCCAGTGGTCGAGCAGGCGGTGCTTTCCGAAGAGGGGGTCAAAGACGGCGGCGCAATCCCCTGCCGCGTAGACGTTGGGAATGTTCGTGCGGCAATAGGCGTCGGCGAGGATCGCCTTCTCTGCCGCGATCGGCGTGCCGCGGAGCAGCTCGCGATGTACGACTGCGCCGATCGCCGCGACGGCGAAATCGCAGTCGATGATTTTCCCATCGGGCATCGCGACGCGTTGCACGCGGCCGTCGCCCTCGAGGCGCAGGGGGCGCGCGTCCGCGAGGACGCGTACGCCGCGTTTTTCCAGGAAGGCCGCCAGCACGCGGCCGGTGTTTTCTCCGGCGAACTTGTCCCAGGGCCAGGCGTGCCCGGCGAGCAGATCGACCGACATGCCCAGTTGCGTCAACGACGCGGCCAGTTCGACGCCCAGCACGCCCGCGCCGATCACCGCCGCCCGCCCGCGGGGGCCGGTGCGCGCGCCCGCCTCGTGGGGCCGGCCCTCGGCATGGGCCTTGTCCACGGCCTTGTGGAGTTGATGCGCGTCCTCGATCGTGCGAAGGTAGAACAGATTAGGCAGGTCGGCCCCAGGCACCTCCAGCGGTCGCGGCGACATGCCGGTGGCGAGGAGCAACTGGTCGTAGCCGATGATCTCGCCATTATCGAGCGTGACACTGCTGCGCGCAATGTCGAGGCGGGCAGCCCGTCGGCCAGTGCGGAGGGCGACGCGGTTGTGCTCGAACCAATCCCCGCCGTGCGTGAAAAGCTCCGCCCGGGATTTCTCCCTTCGGAGATATTCCTTACTGAGCGGGGGGCGGTGATAGGGGCGGACGATCTCCTGCCCGACGAGCAGCACTTCTCCGTCCGGATCGATGCCGCGGATGGCCTGGGCTGCGGAGCTGCTCGCAAGCCCGCCGCCGACAAGAAGATATTTTACGTGATGGGCATTCATACGACGACCTGACGCAACATACGGAGCGGGAGCAAATTCGGTTCCCTTTCTTCCTACCTCTTATTGTATCGCCCCGGGACGCCTGAAGGGATGAGGCGATGCCCGTCGCGCCAGCATATGGACAATCGACGCTCTCTTGCCGTGGCATGGGCGGCCCGCCCATGGTCCGTCGGAACGCCACGGGCATCGGCCCTACGCGGCCGACCAAGGCATGAGCGAAGCGATCCGGAACGCCAAATGGCTGGGAGGCTCGTTTCGATTGCGCGATTGCCTGGATCGGCGGGGTATCGCCGATGCGTGCGGCGTACCACACGCCATGGGCGGCCGCCCATGCCACAAGAAGAGGCGGCCGCCATTTCGGGGACGCGCTCGCGAATTTCCCACTTGACAAGCCCGGCGGCCAAAGCAACACTGTATCCGGATGGAGCGATGGATCGCATGACGCAAGCCCCGCCGCAGCCTGATGCCATGTTGGCCTGGATGGAGTGTTTGTCGGACCCAACGCGCCTGCGTTTGTTGCGGCTGCTGGAGCGCAATGAACTGGGTGTGGCGGAGTTATGCGACGTTTTGCAGTTGCCCCAGTCGAGCGTTAGCCGGCATTTGAAGGTTTTGAGCGACCAGGGGTGGGCTCGGAGCCGTCGACAGGGGACCAATAATCTTTACCGAACGGTTCTAGACGAGTTGGAGCCCGCCGCCCGCCGATTGTGGGTTCTGGCAAGGGAGCAAACCGCGCCGTGGGCGACGGCCCGGCAGGACGAGCAGCGGCTGACGCAGCTCCTTCGCGACAAACAGAGCGACAGCCAGGCGTTCTTCGCCACCGCCGCCGCCCGATGGGATCGGCTGCGGGATGAACTCTACGGCCGCGGTTTCGCCCGCTCGGCCATGCTGGCGCTATTGCCCAGTGATTGGGTAGTTGCCGATCTGGCCTGCGGCACCGGGCAGGTGTCGGCGGAGATCGCCAACTGCGTCCGGCAGGTGATCGCGGTGGACAACTCGGCGGCCATGCTCAAAGCCGCCAAACGCCGCACCGCGGAAATGCCCAACGTCGATCTCCGGCGGGGTGATTTGGAGGCGCTGCCGATCGAGGCAGGCGAATGCGACGCGGCGTTGCTGCTGCTGGCTTTGACGTACGTGCCCGATCCGGAGGCGGTGGTGAAGGAAATGTCCCGCGTGCTCAAGCCGGGAGGGCGGGCGGTGATCGTGGATTTGGAGCGGCACGACCGCGAGGACTTCCGCATGGAGATGGGCCAGCAGCACTGCGGAATTGATCCGACGAATCTGGAAAAACTAATGCGCGATGCGGGCTTTTCTCAAGCCTCCACCCGCCCGCTCGCCCCCGAGCCGAACATAAAGGGACCGGCTTTGTTTTTGACGACCGGCACGGCCCACAACTGACTGGGAATAACTGACAACGGAACACTGACTACTGACACTTTTGATGACCTTTACCCGATAGGAGTTTTTCGATGACGACCGCAACACTGTCCGCTCCCACCAAGGCCGCCCCCAAGGGCGGGTTGGAATTTAAAGTCGCCGATCTTTCCCTGGCCGAATGGGGCCGCAAGGAGATCATGCTCGCCGAGCAGGAGATGCCCGGCTTGATGGCCGTCCGCGAAGAGTACGCGAAGCAGCAGCCGCTCAAGGGCCTGCGGATCATGGGCTCGCTGCACATGACGATTCAGACGGCGGTGCTCATCGAAACCCTGTCGGCGCTGGGCGCGACCGTGCGCTGGTGCTCGTGCAACATCTTCAGCACGCAGGACCACGCCGCCGCGGCTGTGGCGGTCGGGCCCAAGGGGTCCGTCGATCATCCGCAGGGTATTCCTGTCTTCGCCTGGAAGGGCGAGAGCCTCGACGAATACTGGTGGTGTACCGACCGCGCCCTGGACTTCGGCGACGGCCATGGCCCCAACCAGATTGTAGACGACGGCGGCGATGCCACGCTCCTCATCCACAAGGGCGTCGAGTTCGAAAAGAGCGGCAAAGTCCCCTCGCCCGATACGACTGACAACGAAGAGTTCAAGGTTATTCTTGAGCTGCTCGCCAAGACCGTGCGCGAAACGCCGCAGCGCTGGACGAATGTCGCCAAGGGAATGCAGGGCGTCAGCGAAGAGACGACCACCGGCGTTCACCGTCTGTATGAAATGCAGAAGGCCGGCACGCTGCTCTTCCCGGCCATCAACGTCAACGACTCGGTCACCAAGAGCAAGTTCGACAACCTGTACGGCTGCCGCCATTCGCTCATCGACGGATTGTTCCGCGCTACCGATGTGATGATCAGCGGCAAGGTCGCGGTCGTCTGCGGGTACGGCGACGTGGGCAAGGGCTGCGTCCAATCCCTCCGCGGCCAGGGCGCACGCGTCATCGTCACCGAGATCGACCCGATCTGCGCCCTGCAGGCGGCGATGGAGGGGTATCAGGTCCTGACGCTCGAAGACACGCTGCCCTATGCGGACATTTTCATCACGACGACCGGCAACAAGGACATCATCACCGCCGGGCATATGGCGAAGATGAAGGACAAGGCGATCGTCGGGAACATCGGCCACTTCGACAACGAGATCGACATGGCCGGGCTGAAGAAGGTCGCGGGCATCAAGAAGATGAACATCAAGCCGCAGTACGACATGTGGACCTTCCCGGATGGGCATAGCGTGCTGATCCTGGCCGAAGGCCGCCTGCTCAACCTCGGCTGCGCGACCGGGCACCCGAGCTTCGTGATGAGCAACTCCTTCACCAACCAGACGATCGCCCAGATCGAGCTTGCAACGAACAATAAGAAGTATGAAAAGAAGGTCTACGTGCTCCCCAAGCACCTGGACGAAAAGGTCGCCCGGCTGCATCTGGCGAAGATCGGCGCGAAGCTGACGAAGCTGAGCAAGGACCAGGCGGATTACATCGGCGTGCCGGTGGAAGGGCCGTATAAGGGCGAGCAGTATCGCTACTAATTCAGTATTAGTTTCACCCGTACAATTGCGAGCGGGTCGCGATCTTCGA
>JAQGHP010000188.1 GCA_028288775.1 Phycisphaerales bacterium
CCCCGCAAGCGGGGCGGCTAAACGGTCCGGTTTGATGCCGTCTGAAACAGTACGCGCACCGCCCAGAAACCGGCGCGTCGCCCACCACGCCGCGCCCCAATAGGCCCAGCCCGCGACGACCATCGCGCCCAACAAAATGCTCAAGCCGTCGCGGATGCTTCGCTCCTCTGTGACAAATCCGGGTATGCGCACAATTCGAAATCACCTTCGTCGATCGCCCGCCGGACCGCGGGGCTCAGGAGCGTATCGGTCTCTCCGGGGTTGGGCCCGAGCGCGTCCACCCGCGGCCCATACGTCGGATGAAAGTAAATCTCCGCCGACTCTTCTGCGCGCGACTCCCGCGCCAGATGCTTCAGCAGCGCCAGCACGTAGGCCTCTTCCATCCGTCCCGTCTGCATGAGCCCATACACCCGCGGCGGCGCAACGAGCGACGTCCCCTCGAGCATCCGCCGGCCCCGCGTCGAGAGCCACCCGAACGCCGCCGCCCAAGCCAGCTTCGTCCCCAGGCGCCGCCGGTCATATCGCAATCCCAATCGCAATTCATCCCGCGGCAACCGGATCCCCCCCGCCCCATACCGCACCGCCAGCGGCACGACCAGCGGAAACACCGCCGGGTGAACGTGCAAATGCTGATGCCCGTCCACATGCGCCAGCGGCAACCCCGTCCCCGCGAACTTCTCAAACTGCGCCGCAATCTCCAGCGCCAATTCGCGCCGCGCCGCCCGGCTAAAAAAATACCGAAACCCCAACCCCACCGCATCATTGGGAAAAATCCCCGCCTCATCCACCAAATGCGGAACCCTGTCGGAAGGCAGCGCCGCCTTCCCTTCGACGACGACCAGATGCAGCCCAACGGAAAGCGTAGGCGTCCGCCGGGCCATCTCCACGGCCTCCTCAAACGCCTCCCCCGTCACCATCAAACTCGCGCTGGTCAAAACCCCGCGGGAATGCGCATCAAGCACCGCACGGTTGATCTCCTGCGATCGCCCGAAATCGTCGGCGGTGATAATGAGCTTCAACCTGCGGTCCTCACATGCCCCTTGCAGCGAGGATTGTATCCGCCGCTTCCTACGCGCCAACGGATGTAATACCGCTAACGCCGCGGTTCCTTCCAACCGCGTGCGCGGGGATTCGGTTCATATCCCGTCACACCGACTGAATATCACCGGCAATCCCGCATGACCGCGTATTCAGCGTCCCTTGCCTTGGCCAAGCAGCAAGGCCGCGGCCACATCCTCCCAGCCCAGCGACCGCGCCAGGTCCAGCGCGGTGATCCCGTGATCGGTTTTCGCCGCCCGATCGGCCCCGAAATCCAACAACGCCTGCACGCAAAGCCGCGAGCCGGCGAGAGCGAAGTGATGAAGTTGCGTCCAGCCCCGGTCGTCACGCGTACGGGCGAGGGATGGGTCAGACTCCAATTGCTTGCGAATGGACGGCGCGCAGTTCACTGCCATGGGATGTTCCGCGGAAAGGTCTTCCTCCGCGGCATCCAAGGGTGAGTTCACGACGCCCTTCTTCCTGGGCGCCTGCCTGACCCGCACGACGCCAGCTTTGCCGAAGTTGAGTCCCCACGCCGCGTCGTGTGCCTGCAATTCCTGGGGATTCATACGGGAGCGCATGAGTTGTACTGTGTATGCGCCATAAACCTCGCCCGCCCAAACGTACATCCAGTCAGAGATCTCCTCGACGGTCAACGAGACCTCGTCGCCTTCGTGGTGCGACTTGAGCCAGTTTGGCTTATTGAGCAGCCGCCCGGCGATGTGACGCCCATCGTAATTCACATCACCCACCCACATGTGTTCTACGTTTGGGTCCCCGGACGTGCGATCCGGCTCTAGATCCCGGAAGGGCGCCTTAATGGTAGCGACGCTCAGCCCCGGCAGGATACGCCGATACTCCCACGCCAGCTCGCGCCAGAAGTATCGGAAGTTAGCCCGTGCCTTTTCGTTGGCCGCCCGCACCGCGGGATCGGAGTCGTTAAAGAGGAACACTTTGGATCTTTCGTCGGCCATCGAGCCTCCCTGATAGGAACTTTCACGTCACCGGTACGGGTACAAGTGGCAACCGTTTGCATTTGAAAAAAGGGCCTACACGATCATAACGGCGAACTCGGTAGGTAACAGAGAACTCAAATTCCAAGTAAGGCGCAACGTGCGCGCGACCGTAATTCGGCCATGATATGTGTGAAAGGCGAGGGGGTCAGGAAGGGTAACAGCGTGCGGCGTCGCGCTCAGTGTTCCCCTTCGTAGAAAAACTGCTCGCGCGTAATCTTGTCGTTCTTGACCGTGTACACCGCAACTTCTTCGCGGGTGATGCGCTGTCCCGTCGCCTTGGGGGTGATGTCCAGGGTGAAGTAGACGACGAACTGATCGGGGTTCGCGCCGTTGTAGAACGGGCCGGCGACGGTTTCGCCGTGGAAGGTTTTGTCGGAGACCCAGTCCTCGGACTTTTTGATCACCGCCGCCTGGCCGGCGGTCTCCTTGCCGTCGCCTTCGACCGAGACAATGTCGGGGGCGTACAGCGTGTTCATGACGTCGAAGTTCTTCCCCTGCCTGCACAAGTCAACGAATTTCCTGGCCACGGTTTGAACGCTCACGGTGTACTCCTGTTCTTGAAGATTCTGTCGCGGTAAATTGCGGGAACGACCAGTATAGGCCCGGCGTCCGCCGTTTCCCGCGGCAGGGTTAAAAAGGGCAGGTGCTCCGTGGAAAACCTGGCAACCTAAATCGTGCGCCGGCAAAGCAGCAGGGTGCAATAACGGCAATGCACAAAAACGCTGCCTTGAACTCGTTCTTTCAGGGGGTCGCCGAGCACGAAAAGGGCTCGAGAATTTGGAACTCCTCCCTGGACGAATCCAAATAGGGGTGGCCCAATGAACGTCTACGAAATCGACGGCTCCCGCTTTTCCACGCTCCATGGCTTCTTCGACGAGATCAGCCGCGTGCTGATCCCCGGCGTCTATTGGGGCCGCAACCTGGACGCCTTCAACGATATCTTGCGAGGCGGGTTCGGAACGCCCGAAGGTGGATTCACCCTCAAGTGGAAAAACTCCGGGCTGTCTCGCGAACGCCTCGGCTACGCGGAAACGGCAAAACTACTCGAAGCGCAATTGCAGCGATCCCCTCCTTCCGACCGGGAATCCGTGGCGGCCGAACTTGCGGCGGCCAGACAATGCGTGGGGCCAACCGTATTCGATTGTCTCGTTGAGATTATCCGATGCCACTCGACCGCCAGCCTGGAGGCCGAAGATGGAGTTGAATTGGTCTTCGACTAATTTCCTCGAGCGGATAAATCGACGGGGGACACAGCTGCTTTCGGGAGGCTCAAGGTCGGACACATTCGCGTCCCATGAGAATCGCCCTACCGCCATATCCACTCGCTCATGTAAACTCCCACCCAACCGGAAAGCCGAGAAGTTGGTCCCGGATGACTGGCCCTTCGTAGCCATGTCCGCCCGTCCCTCGAAATAAGGAGCAATCAAATGGAAATCAAACGCCCCGGCTCCCAACCCTCCACCAAAGGCCCGGCGGACTGGTTCACCGGCACCGTCCGCATCGACCCCCTCTTCGATCGATCCGACCCAGCCCGCGTGAGTGGCGCGAGCGTCACGTTCGAGCCGGGCGCACGCACGGCGTGGCACACGCATCCCCTGGGCCAAACCCTCATCGTCACCGCCGGCTGCGGCCGGGCCCAGCGCGAAGGCGGGCCCATCGAGGAAATCCGGCCCGGCGACGTCATCTGGTTCCCGCCCGGCGAAAAGCACTGGCACGGCGCATCGCCGACCACCGCCATGACGCACACCGCCATTCAGGAAAAGCTCGACGGCAAGGCCGTGGAATGGATGGAAAAAGTGACGGACGAGCAATACCGGGGCTGATCGCCCAATCACGTGAGCTACTGCGTTTCGCGCGGCCAATGCCCGTGCGGGCTGAGCATTTGTTTAGCCGCCCCGCTTGCGGGGCGTTTGTCTTTCGCTGAAGCGAAAACTCGGAAAGAGCAACTTGGAAGTTTCGGCCCTGGGTTTGGGTTGCATGGGGATGAGCTTTTCGTACGGGCCGCCCAAGGACAAGCAGGAGATGACCGCGCTGCTGCACGCCGCGGTTGATCGCGGCATCACGTTCTTCGACACCGCCGAGGTGTACGGCCCGTTTACCAACGAAGATCTCGTGGGTGAAGCCCTAGCGCCGTTTTTGAGAAGTTGGAGCAGATGACCGGTCGCTGATCCTCCGGGGAGGAGAAGAAGATACTGCTGCTGCCGAACCTGGGCTTCCCCCGGGCTACTTGAACGGCTCGGCCTCGCCGCTGTATCCCATGCCCAGGACTTCCAAACCGTCCGTAAGTACGCCGACCCCGTGTTCCTCCTCGAACGCGGCACGGAAGTTCAATTCCGCCAGGACCGGCGCGGACCGGCCCGAAGGCCTTTTGATCCTGATGTCTGAGAGCTTCATCAGTTTGAACAAATCGCGGGCGCTTCGCGGCGGTTTGCCGGATTCCATGCCTTGGGCAACCTGATCCAAATCGTTGTGCCAATACATCCCCGAATCCGGGCCGCTGCCCGTGAAGTCGGCCCACAAGGCATCGGCCACCTTGGGAACCAGAGCCGCATGGTTTGCAAGCAGCAATTTCGCCAGCGCCACAGCGGCGGGCGTGGGCAATTGGTCGGCGGTGTCTCCGTCAAACTGCAGCGGGTACGTTTGCGGCGACTTGGCCCGTCGCGCGCGGAAGTTGAACGCCTTGAACGCCGGTAACTCGACGCGCTTCACATAGCCGAAGTCGCCAAAGTGAAAGGTGCCCAGCTCCGGATCCTCCCACGACGGCCCGGTCGGCGTTTCGACCTCTTCCTCCTCGTCCTCTTCTAAATCAACCTTCACGATCTCGACCAGCCCATCCTTCACGAATTGCTTCGCGAGCGACGCACGCACGCCGTAAATTTCGTCAAGGTCGTAAGTGGCGTTCTCGGTCTTGAACGCCTTAATCACGCGGATGACTTTCATCGGTTCGTCTTTCATGGGTCTCCTCCACCGAATTGCGATTCCGATCGCACGCCACGGGCAGCCAGCGCCGACCACCAGCCACCACCAAATTTTAACCGCCACTTGCGGCATAACGGAAGCATGCTCCATGGAGTCACGAAAAAAGGCCCTTGCACCGCGGCCATTTTAGTGTTAGTATAACTAACATGAAATCAACGCCCGCCACCCGCCGCTACTCGCAGGGAGCCCGGGCTCAATCGGCCCTGGAAACCGCTCGGCGGATCGTCGATGCCTTTCTCGCGCTTCTGATGACGCAGTGGTTCGACGAAATCACGCTCGACCGCGTCGCGGCGGACGCCGGGGTTACCGTACAGACCGTGGTCCGCCGTTTCGGCGGCAAGGAGGGATTGCTGGCGGCGTCGGTCAAAACCCTCTCGGACCAAATCCACGCCCAACGCGCCACCCCACAGGGAGATATCGGGCGGGTGGCCGCCGGCGTCATCGCGGACTACGAAAAGACCGGCGACGCCGTGATCCGCCTCTTGGCCCTGGAGCCTCGCCACCCCGCGCTGAAGGAAGTCCTCGATATCGGCCGCGGCGAACATCGCGATTGGGTCGCCAGCGCATTCTCGCAAATGCTGGGCGCCCTGCCCGCCGCGGCCCGTGAGCGCGCGCTCGATGCGCTGATCACCGTCACGGACGTCTACGTCTGGAAGCTCTTACGCCGCGACATGGGGCGAAGCGTGCCCGCGGCCACCGCCGTGCTTAAACGCCTCATTCACGCTGCAATTTCCGAATTCTCGACAACACCCCGATCAGGAGAAATGTCATGACGAAGGAAACGAAGCCACAGAATTTTCTGTTCACCACCTGGGAAGGCGGCGGCAACGTCACGCCGATGCTGGAAGCCGTGCGCAAGCTCGTCGCCCGCGGCCACCGCGTGCGGGTCATGAGCGAGGAGTGCAACCGGTCCGAATCGGTGGCCGCCGGCGCTGCCTTCACCGCATGGAAGCGCGCCCCCAGCCGCAAGGAGCGATTGCCGGAAAGTCAGACATGCCGCGACTGGGCCGCGGCCACCCCGCAAGAGGGCCTTTTGAGCGTCATAAGGGACAACTGGTGCGGCCCCGCGCTTTCCTACGCCCGCGACGTCGTCGAAGAGCTGAAGCGCGAGCCGGCGGATCTCGTCGTCACCACCGAGGCGTTGTTCGGCGTCATGGTCGGCTGCGAAAGCATCGGGCAGCCATTCGCGACCTTCAGCGCCAACATCAGCCTGTCGCCCTTGCCGGGCATCCCGCCCCTCGGGCCCGGGCTAGCGCCGGCGCGCAATGAGCAGGAACGCGCCATGCACGATGAGATCAGGAATGCGACGATCGCGATGTTCGACTCGGGCCTACCCGCACTCAACGCCGCACGGGCCGAGCTGGGGCTCGGCGCGCTCGAGCACCTGCTCGATCAGTTCCACGCGGCCCGCGTCGAGTTGCTGGCGACGAGCCGGGCGTTCGACTTCCCGTGCGACAGCCTTCCCGCCAAGGTCCGTTATGTCGGCCCGCAAATCGCCGACCCGAACTGGGCACAGTCGTGGGCATCGCCCTGGCCCACGACCGACACGCGCCCGCTCGTCGCCGTGGGATTCTCGACGACCTTCCAAAACCACGCGGCCGTCCTGCAAAACGTCATCGACGCCCTCGCCCCCCTCCCCGCCCGCGTCCTGATCACGCTCGGCGGTTCGATCAAGGCAAATGAACTGCGCGCCAGCGACAATTGCGTGCTAGTAGAAAGCGCCCCGCACTCCGCGGTGATGCGCGACGCGGCCCTCGTCATCACCCATGGCGGCCACGGCACGGTCATGCGTGCCCTGCTCAGCCGCGTGCCAATGCTGGTCATCCCCCACGGCCGCGACCAGAACGACAACGCCGTCCGCATCACCGAGCGCAGCGCCGGCCTGTCGCTGATGCCCAACGCCTCCGCGGAAGAAATCCGCGCCGCGTGCCTGCGCCTCCTGAACGAACCGTCGTTCAAGGCCGCGGCGAAAGGCCTGGGCGACCTCGTTGCCAACGAGGCGGAAAACTCAACGCTCGTTAAAGAACTGGAAAAAGCCGCTGCGGCCCGCTAGAGGAGCCGCAACCGCCAAGATTAGCGTAAGGACAGAATTCGGTTCAAATCCCGTCTCCCCGATTTGGTGAAGAAGAATACGCATTTCTGAGCGATAGCCACGCAGGTTATTGCTGGAGCGGGAGTTAACCGCTAA
>JAQGHP010000133.1 GCA_028288775.1 Phycisphaerales bacterium
GGAAGAGGCTGCGCCCCGATGATCGCCGGCTGGATTTTAGTGCCGTGCGCTCAAGCATCCACCATGGCCGAAGTGGCATCCGCGTCGCGAGGCGGTTGCGATCGCTCCTGCCCCGCCACGATCCTCCCCAGTTCCAGCAGCTCCGCCGATGGCGGTGGGTCCGACTCTTCAACGATCCCCTCGTCCTCGTCAATCACAACAGCAAGCGGGTTTTCCACCTGTTGGAAAATTTGCTCGGCTTCTTCGGACGAGATTGATCCGCGCTCGACGAGCGACGCGATCAAGTTGGCGATGTAGTCGCGCAGCCGCGCATTTTCGACGGCTGCCGATGCCAGTCGGCGTTCCATGTGGACGACTCGGGCCGTGGTGTCTGGTGCCAGCCGCTGCATGGCGCCGGCGATCGTGTTGTTCGCAAATTGCTTGAGCCGCTCGGACTCGGCGACCGGGCTGAACGTGCGGTGGTTGGCGGGATTGAACAGCCGCCCACATTCCGGACAACGGCTTTCCGGCAAACCCCTCAGGTCATAGAAGCAGCCCAGGCAGTACATCGACACGGCGGGAGGCGGGGAGCTCATGGCGTCAATCATACCCGCGAATTAAGCTCGTCGCGGGAGCGGTGCGGTTTCGCCCCGCTTCCATTCGCAAGTCGCCATCTAGAATCGCAAATTCCTTATGCTCCCCATCGTCCTCCATCACGGCCTTTTCGGGTTCAGCAACTTCAAACTCGGGAAACTCAAGCTCTCATACTGGGCCGGCGGGATTGATCGGGCAATCGCCGGGCGCGGGCATCCGTTGATTGTTTCGCACGTACACCCGACTGCCGGGATCGCTACGCGGGCGAGACAGCTCAAGGAGACGATCCTCAAGCAGCTTCACATTCTCGGGCGCAGCGGGGAGGGTGTGGTCGTAGTCGCACATTCGATGGGCGGGCTCGACGCGCGGTACATGATCCATCGTCTGGGGATGGCTGACCAGGTGCGCGCCCTCGTTACCATCTCCACGCCCCACCGCGGCAGCCCCTACGCGGACTGGTGTTTGCTCAACCTTGGCCAGCGCCTCCGCGGGATGCAGCTCATGCAGTTCCTCGGGCTCGACGTGCAGGCGGTTTCCGATCTCACGACCGCAAGCTGCCGGGCGTTTAACGAGGAGGTGCCCGATTCGCCGGGGGTACGGTATTACTCGATCAGCGGAAGCCGCCCGCGGAACAAGATCCCGCCGTTCGCGTTGCATTCGTGGAAGATCGTCCACGATGCCGAGGGGGACAATGATTCGCTCGTCTCCGTGGCGAGCTCGAAATGGGGCAAGCACCTGTGCGTCTGGCCGGCGGACCATTTTCACGAGATCAACAAGCGCTTCATGCTGGAGTTCAAGGACGCGACGGGGGACATCACGCCGTATTACCTGCGGATGCTGGACGACCTGGCGGCGGACGGGGTGGAGATGGGCGGCGGGGCAAATCCGAATCCCCGAAATCCGAAATCGGAATCAAGCCCGAATGCCGATTGACGAATGGGGTGTATCGCGGTCGCGCCGCAACTCTCATGAACCTTTTAGGGGAGTCATCCACTCAACCGGCATCGTGCGCGATTTTTCACCGTTCTTACCCCTTATTGGGAGACTGCCATGCGAATGCTTCTTTGCGCGTTGATCTCTGTCGGGCTGGGGCTGTCGGCCGGATGCGCGTCGAGTGAACAGTACAAGGCCCTGTCGATGCCGCCCGGGGCGGGGGAGTCGGCGGATGCGATCGACGCGCCCGGCTCAATCGGCTCAATGTTCAAGAGCGATCAGTCAGTGATGAGCAATCAGGACATCGAGAAAATCCTTTCCTCCAAGGTCTACCCGCCAGGCCACGGGCGAATGGCGGTCGTGCGGATCGGCGGGCGATACCCGGTGGGCCGGACCTGGTGGTCGGAGAGCGTGGCGCAGCTCGAGCAGCAGAGCACGGACGGGCTGGTCAATACCTTTCGTGCCAGCCCACGGCTGAGCAAGGTGGTGGTGCTGCCGACGATGTTGACGCCGGCGCAGACCACCGTCCCCTATCTGCGGGAAGCCGCGGCACGCGTGCAGGCGGACACGCTGCTCGTCTACCGCACGTTCACGCAGAACTACCAGAAACAGCGTTTCTTCGGCAACGACGAGGTACACGCCTATTGCACGGTCGAGGCGGTGCTGCTCGACACACGCTCGGGGATCATCACCGATGCGTCCGTCAAGACGCACAACATGCTCGCGGCAAGGAGCTCGAAAGACGCTGAGTTTCAGGAGACCGTCGCACGAGCCGAGCAGCAGGCCACCGGTGCCGCGCTCGCCGAGGCGGCTGCGGAGTTGGTGCGGAACCTCAACGCCGAGCCCATGCCGCCGACGGCGGCTACGCAGGCGGCGCAGGCGCAATGAATGCCGAGGGGAAAAATCGAAGATCTGAAATTTGAGATCCGGGATCTGGGATCTCAGATTTGGAATGACACGCGTTCGCGTCGTGGATTCAGCCCAGCCCCGCGACGAAATCCGCGATCGCCTTGTTCACCTGCTCCGGCTGCTCCATCGGCGACATGTGGCCGGCCCCGCGTACGATTTTCAACTCCGCCCGGGGGATCTGCCGCTGCATGGATTGGGCCACGGCGGGGGGAGTGATCGCATCCTCCTCACCTACCAGGATCAGCGTCGGCACGCACACGGAAGGCAGCGCATCGGACATGTCCGGGCGGTCACGCAGGGCGGTAAGGGCGTGTACGATCGTCTCCACAGGGCAGGTCTCCATCATTTCGCGCAGCGCCTGCGCCGTCTCGGGGCGATGGTCGAGCGTCTTGGGGGAGAGCATCTTGCCGATCATCGCATCGGCGACGGCCTTCGCGCCCTTCGTCCGCGCCACCTCGATCATCTTATTGCGGTTTTCACGCTGCTCAGGATTGTCGGCCTCGGCTTTCGTATCCATAAGAACGAGGGCCCGCAGGTCGGTGGGGTATTTGCGGGCGAAGCTGAGCGCCACGTAGCCGCCCATTGAGATTCCCGCCAATACGCAGGGCAGCGCGCCCAGGGCGGTGAGCAGCGCGTGTACGTCGTCGGCCAGCGTGGGGATGGTAAATGGCCCCGCCGGGTGGGACTGGCCGAAGCCGCGGAAATCCGGGGCGACCACGCGGCAGCGCGGCGCGAGATCGCTGATTTGCGCCCCCCACATCCGCGAATCGACCGGAAACGCGTGCAATAGTACGAGAGCCAGGCGGTTGCCCTGGTCGGTATACGAAAGGGTGATGCCGTTTACGGTTTGAGTGCCCATAGCGCCGAATGTAGGCCACAGGACGCGGGCGACCAAGTAGTAAAACAAGAAATGGGAGGGGCCATTTGGGTAAACTTCCGAGGACGTGGCAGGGCGGCCTCGGGTGTTTGACGGGGGTTTGGCGGTGGGTATGATCCCCCCACCTTCACACCCTTAGCTCAGCAGGGCCGGACCAGCCGGGTAAATTCACCGGTCCTCGTAAGTGTTGGTATTTGATGCCATTAGATGCTGACAATCTCTCGCTGACTGATTTCCTCGACCTCTCCACGTTGCAGGAAATCCAGGACAGCTTCACCGCCATGGCGGGCGTGCGGGCGACCATCGCGGATGCCTCGGGGAAGGTCCTTACCCAGCGCCAGCCGACGCCCGAATTCCTCCGCCGACAGCGTGCCCTCTCCGAGCACGGCAACCTTGCCCAGCACGACGGGGAGTTCGTCGCGCCCATCGTGGTCAACGACCAGCGGCTGGGCACCATTCGGATGGAGCTAAACGGCCACTCTGGCGACTCCACCGACGGCCCCGACGACGCGAGGCTCGCGGAACTGGCCGGCAAGTTCGACCTCGCGCCCGAGCGGCTGCGCGCCCTCGCCATCCAGCTCTCGCGCGGCAAGGACGCACGCCCCGCCGCCATCCAGTTCATGTTCCTGATGGCCAACGCCATCGCCCGGCTCTGCTTCCAGGAGTACCAGCTCCGCCAGCGGATCGACGAGCTGACGGCGGTGTACCACGTCGCGATGATGCTGGGCGAGGCGCGCGACCTGCAGCGGGTGCTCAGCCGCACGGTGAAGGTCGTGTGCGACGTCATGCAGACCAAGGCCGCGTCGCTGCGGCTCGTGGACGAAGAGCACGACGAGCTGGTGATCAAAGCGGTCTACAACCTTTCGAACGAATACCTGGCCAAGGGTCCCGTGCGGCTGAGCACCGCGGAGATCGACAAGATTGCACTCTCCGACGACGGCTTCGAGTACGTCCGCAACATGGGGACCGACCCGCGCATCCAGTACCCGCAGGAGTCGGTGCGCGAAGGGATCGTGTCGATGCTCTCAGTGGGATTGCGCTACAAGGGGAAGCCCATCGGGGTGCTGCGTGTGTATACGGAAGAGGAGGCGGTGTTTACGCCGCTGAGGATCGATCTGCTCAAGGCCGTCGGCGCGCAGGCGGCCGCCGCGATCGAAAACGCCCGGCTATTGGCCGAGGCGCGCGAGGCGGAGGCGCTGGAAAAACAGGTGCGCATGGCCGCCGATGTGCAGCAGCGCATGGTCCCGCAGAAGCCGCCGTCCGTGCCCGGGCTGGATCTGGCGAGCGTCTACGTCCCCTGCTTCGAGCTGGGCGGCGACTTCTTCGATTTCATCCCGCTCCCCGATCACAACCTGGGCCTGGCCATCGCCGACGTGAGCGGCAAAGGCGTGCCCGCGAGCCTCATTATGGCGAGCGTGCGGGCGTTCCTCCGGGCGCAGGTGGACAATGTTTATTACCTGTACGAGGTGGTCCGCCGGATCAATTTGATGCTCTTCCGCGACACGAAGCCCAGCGAATTTGTGACGCTTTTTTACGGGGTGCTCAACGCCCAAACGCGAAGGTTCACCTACTCCAGCGCCGGCCACCCGCCCGCCCTGCTCCTCCGTGCCGGCCAGGTGACCGAGCTCTCCGGCGACAACATGGTCCTGGGCATCAGCCCCGACGAAGATTACAAGCAATTCGTCACCGACCTGCAAAAGAACGACGTGCTGGTGCTCTACACGGATGGCGTAACCGACTCGATCAACTTCGACGGCGAACGCTTCGGGCGTCAACGGCTAATGGAAGTCGTCAGCCGCGGCGGCGCGACTGCCGAGGCGGTTGCACAAAACGTGCTGTGGGAGTTGAGGAAGTTCGTGGGTTTGGCGAATCGGCCGGATGACATAACGCTGATCGTCGTACGGATGGTGTGAGTTTGTTACTCCCGCGCATTTGCGGTTTTGTTGTCCTGGAGCTTGACGCCGATATACAATGTGGTTGGTTCAATTGAACTGACCCAACATCGGGCTCACCTATGCTGATTCCGTTCCATGTCTTAAAGGTCGCCCAGGCAAGCGGTGTGCTGCTGAAAACAGAGCCCGCACAGCGGATGAGCCGTCTGCGGCTGCTGAAGCTGCTTTATATCGCCGACCGAGAATGCCTGATTGAGAAATCGCGGCCGATAACCGGAGACCGTGCCGTCGCGATGGATCACGGACCGATACTGAGCTTCACGTACGATCTCATTAAGGGCAAGGACTTTGGCAGCCCGGAATGGGCGACCTATTTTCGGACCGTAGGCCGCGACGTCGAACTTGCCGCGGACCCCGGCGTGGGTAAGCTCTCACGCTACGAGATCGGAAAGCTTCAGGATGTCGCGGCGCGGTTCGCCGAGCAGAATGACTGGGAAGTCGCCGAGTATACGCACTGCTTTCCGGAGTGGAAAAAGAACCGGCCTACCGGTCATTCGGCTAAGCCGATCCCGATGGATGACCTTCTAGAGGCGACCGGCCTGTCGGCCATGAAGGACGCGCTTCTCGCCAATGAACGGGCCGAAGTCGCCGCTGATCGGGCGTTTTCCTCTGCCTACAGGTCATGAAATCCGGCGACACGTTCCTTCTGCCGGGCCTCGACGATCATTTGTGGATGGTCGTCTCAGATCCCGCAGCAGATCCCGATCGCGTGGTCGTCGTCTGTTTCCTCACCTGGCAACTCAAATACGATCAGGCGTGCATTGTTGAACAAGGCGAACATCCATTCGTAACGCATTCGACCTGCGTGAACTACCCCGCCGCGCGCGTTGAAACGGACGCCGCGCTCGAGCGGCTCAAGCAACGAGCAGTCCTGAAGCCCAAAATGCCCATATCAAATCAATTGCTCACCCGGATTCGTCGATCGGCAGAAAACAGCGACATTCCCACCGAAGCGTTTGAGATTTTGCGGAGCCAGGGATTCGTCGGGTAGGAGCGCGGGTTTGAGCCCGATGAATTGAGAAATCAAGTCAACTTGCGCCTTGGCCGGACCCA
>JAQGHP010000138.1 GCA_028288775.1 Phycisphaerales bacterium
CAATTACCTGCGTTCCCTCTGCCCCTGCGCCCAGTGCAAAATCGTGCGGGAAGGGGACAAAAAAAAAGAAGACGCTTCTAACGATCCTCCCCGGCAACTACGCCACGCCGTTGCAGGCCGTCGGCGCGGAGCTCGTCGGCAACTATGCCCTGCGCATCGACTGGTCCGATAACCACGGCAGCGGCATCTATTCCTTTCAATACCTCCGCGAAATCTGCCCAAAATGACGTGCCCTACTGCGGAACGGGCCCGTTCCAATCCGTGGGCTTGAGCGCGTCCATCAGCCGTTTCCATACGCCGTCCATCGTGTCGCGCCCGGCGATCCCGCTGTCGATGGTCACGGACCCCTCGGTTAGCGTGATGATGATCCGGTCGCTGATCCCCGAGCGATTTTCCATGTAGGCGATCTGGGTGATGGCGTCCAGATCAAACACTTCCTGCCCGACTTTTACAAAACGCGGCATGCAACATCTCCGAAAAAAACGGCCCGACCCGGCCGCGGTGATATGGGCTTATCGGCAATTTCAGCGCCGGTCCGTCGCGCGAAGCCGGCACCGGAAACACAAAAGCCCCGCAATCGCGGGGCTTTTTGCTCGAATGGGCGCGGAAGGATTCGAACCTTCGAAGGCATAAGCCATCAGATTTACAGTCTGACCCCGTTGGCCACTTGGGTACACGCCCGAGTCAGTCGGCTGACGATGGAGGGGAAAGTATAAGCGCCGACACGCCGTTTTCAAGGATGCCCAAAACACCCGGCGAACTCTGGAGCGGCGGCAACCCCGCGCAGCCCCCCCACCCCACATTTCCGGCCCGCGGCAGCGGTTCGGCGACCGATTTTGACCGATTTGACCGATCAAAAGGGAGTTTTTACAACGAATCTGGCAAAGGTAATGAGTTCAGCCGCCAGGCGGTTGCAAACCCCCTGTGAGGTAGGTTCGCAAAATAGTAAGTGACTTCGCCGCCCGCGATGTCCGAGGCGAAGAAGTGACATAGCATGCGGGCAGGGTACACGTCCGGTCCCCCATGCGCCGCCACCGATTCTACGGGTGTTTGCTTGTATGATATTGTTGTGACCGCGAACCTGAACTACGAACCGGGGAAGGTGATCTTCCGAGGCGAACAGCGGCTGCGGACTCCCCGGGCTGCCGTCGCGTTAGTCATGCTTTCGGCCATGGCGGCGATCGGGGCGTGGCTGGCGGAGACACAGCCGAGTCCCGACACGCGCATCACCGGCTTGGCGTTGCTGGTCGGCGGCGGCTCGCTGGCGATCACCCTGTTCGTCGCGGCCTGGCTGGACCAGCGGGTTCGCTTCGAGATCCGCACCGACGGCATCGCCCGTGGCCGGCGCCTGGTGCCGTGGACGGACGTGCGAAGGCTGGCGGCATGCGGGAAGGCCGGGGACCGCGCAGTCCACCTCTATTTCGTCGGCACGTGGCGAGTCCCTCACCACTTGTTGACAAGCCGGCCGCTAAGTCCTGCCGCGTACGAAGCCATCATTGCCGCGGTCCGCGCGGCGCTGGGCCAGACGTACCCTCAGCTCGAACTCGGCGGATACTACGACGAGGGCGGGTGACGTTCGACCTCAACAACGACGAGCCGGTATTTTGGGAGCAAATGAGCACGAATGACCTCAACGGTCACTTCGCGGTGGATCTCGGGAACACGCACACGGTATTCCTGGAGTTCGCCAAGGACGGTAGCTTTTGAGATTCACGAATACCTGTGAGCATTACAAATCAGTGACTGGGACCGAGTAAACCTTGAATACGATGCGGCTCTTTTGCGGGTCGTCCAATTCGATAGTCATGGTGTCTCCGGAGCGAATGGTGCGAAGCTGCCTCACCTGGGCAGTTCGGATTTGCGTCCGTTCGGCTACCGATTTGTCGATCTCGGTCCGACTCAGACGCGCATCCACCACAATCGACCCGTCGGGCTTGGAAGACACGCTAATACCGAACAGCAAGCCCTCGACCACCTCGGGACCGTCGGGGAGGCGGGTTTCCCGCGCATCGTCCAGCAAGAAAGTGGCTGTGCCGCCGGGATTGCACAGCATGTTCCCTGATGGAACTTTCTTGCGGCCGCTCTCCTTCGTCACCTCCGTGGCGATGCTAAAGCAAGGAGAGGTTTTTTTGTGTTGTTGGTTTCCTTCACCGGCCACGGCGATTGAGCCAAGAGGAAGCAAAAATACGGCCAGGATGAGGTGGCGGAGAAGCTTCATGCATCGCTGATCGTCAAATTGCGACGACATCCTTGAGGGCGGGGAAATACCGGCAACTCTCACGCGCTGCCGTTGCCGAATGAGTGGATCGCGTGGCATACAACAAATGAAGTTTGAAGCTTATTGCGAGCATCGGATGGGTACCCCGGGCGCGAGATGTTTCGGAGACGATTCATATGCACGCGCGGTAAATGTATGGGCAAGCTGGCGTTATGATAATTGTCACAGTGTGACATTGGCCGTATTTTCCTAAACTCCGCTTAGCACGGAAGTTGCGCACGGATGTCCCACTATTTTTGGCTGAAATCGCGAAAACAGGGACAAAACGAGACATTCCGGGACATCTGCTTCGGGGGAGCGGACGCACGTTACGGGTGGCGGGATGGTGCACGCCGGCCGGCGATCCTAGCGATCAAACCCCGGCGGCAGCCGCAGGTTGAGCTCCCAGTCGTCGGCGGGGCCGGTGCTGTTGAACTCGATCTGGTCAGGCGTGTTGGGGGTCATGGGCTTGTCGGTCCAACTGATTTCGTTCACCAGGCTGTGGTCGCGGTTGAAGAACTTGGCCTGGTATTGCAGCGTGAAGTTGCGGTCGATGACCGAGCGGATTGGGACCATCACGTGCAGGATGCCGAACTGGTCGCGCGTGACCACCGGCGGCTGATCGATGTTCGTGTCCTGCTGGAGACGCGAGCCGTCCACGTGGATCTGCGTGGAACGGTACGGCGTCGCGTGCGGTTCATACGGCGGCCGGGGTTGGTTGCAGCCGACCATCGCGGCCAGGGACAGCATCATTGCGTAGGGCATCATCGATCGATTCAACATTCTTGGGCTCCCGGAGAAAATGGGCTCATTTGCAACGAGTCGTTTAGATTTATTCCTCGGAGGACTTTTGCTCCTCCGCGCGCGGTTATCGTCCGGTCGGGCGCAGTTTTGTTGAGATGCGGTTTTCGATTCCCGTGGCACGGGCGGCCCGCCCGTGGATTGCGGCTATAGCCGCTTGCTTCATGGGCTATCCCGCCCATGCCACGAAAGATTCACTTCTTATCTGCATCACCCGGCGCGGCCGGCGCATCGGGCGCGGGCGGAGCCGTCTTCAGAGGCGCGGCGGAATCGTTGGGAAGTTGTTGCGGTGGCGGTGGCGGCGTCGGAGTTGGCGGGAGAGCGGGCCCCGGATGCACTTCCACCGCCGGGGGCGGGTTGCCTTGTGCGGCGCCGGACGCCTGCCACGTCACGATCATTCCGTCCATCAGCTTTCGGGCTAGATACCGCGTGTATTTGTTGATCTGCTGCTTGTCCATCGGCGGGGGCACGTCCACCACCGCCCGCGCCAGGGACGCGCCGTCGTGCTTCAAGTCCACCGCCTCGGCAACCATCCGCACCTGCGCGCCGCCGTCGGTTTGCATTGTGGGCTGCGCCTGCACCTGTACCAGGATGTGAGCCTCGACCTGCCGGCCCACGTCGCGGCCGGCATCGGCGCGGCCGCTTTGCAGGTCGTGCGATTGTTGCTCGTTGAGCGCCTGCTGTCCCGCGGCGGGCGAGATGACGGTTACGTGCCCATCGGCTGCCAGCCAGTCGGTGAGGATGTTTTCGACGGCGGCGTAGTCGAGCGAACGGGCGCGGGTCTCGTCAAAATTCGCAGGGGCAACGCCCGGGGCCGCCGGGGAACGGTTGACGAAAACGAGGATCCGTGGCCGCCCCACCGCGTTGTAAGCGTCCACGAACGCCCGCTCCTCGGGCATCCGCTGGCTCACCAACGGCGGGTCGGAAAACGGCGGCGCGGGGATCTCATCCTCCCGGAACGCCGGCGGCAAAGGCTTCTCTGGCTCCGGGGAAACGTACACCGCCTCCGCCCTCACCCGCTGCGGCGCAGGCGGCTGATCGTTCGCGCACCCCGCGGCCACGCCCAGCATCCCCACGCCGATCATCCTTAGCAGACCACGCAAGAAAACCTCCTCGTTTGGACAGGGCTATTGTCGCTCGAATAGTTGCTGGTTGCTAGTTACTGGTTGCTGGTGACCCACAGAAAGTGCGTTTACTGCGTTTCGCGCTCCCAAGGCCCGCTCGACCTCTACCGTTTAGCCGCCCCGCT
>JAQGHP010000168.1 GCA_028288775.1 Phycisphaerales bacterium
GGCGGGGATCGCTTCGGCGGAGGCGTGTATGGACAAGTTGCGGCTCTATGGGTCGGAGATGCTCGGCACCTTCGTTCTCGTGTTCGTCGGCGTCGGTTCCATCGGCGCGGCAAAAGCCGCGCATGCCCCGCCCGGGGTGGATCTTCTCGCGGTGGCCCTCGCCTTCGGCTCGGCCGTCGCGGTTGTCGTCGCGGCAATGGGGCACGTGTCGGGGGCTCATATCAACCCGGCTGTCACCTTCGCACTTCTGGTCACAAACAAAATCAAGATCGGCGATGGCCTGGCGTACATCGCGTCGCAGTTGGTCGGCGCGGTGCTGGCCACGGCCCTGTGCCAGGGATTGATGGGCACATCCGTAGCTGCGGGTGCGGCGACATCGGTCAGCCCCCACATCACACTGATGCAGGGCCTGGGCATTGAGATCGTCTCGACGTTCTTACTCGTGCTCGTCATCTTCGGGACCGCGGTGGACATGCGGGCACAAAAGCTCCCGGCGTTGTTCATCGGGCTGACCGTCACTTTGGACATCCTGGTGGCCGGGCCGTACACGGGGGCATCGATGAACCCCGCCCGATCCTTCGGCCCGGCTCTTATCGGCGGAGTGTGGAGCGGGCACTGGGTCTACTGGGTCGGGCCTTTGGCGGGCGGGTCACTGGCGGCAATTGTATATGCCGCGGTTTTCCTGCCGCGCGAACCGGCGGAGGCGATGCCCGAGGTTCGCCCCGAGGCGGCGGCATCGTCCACGCAAAATTAATCGCGGAGGCAGTTCCCAACGTCACGGACGCATCTCTCATTTCTCATACGCGGAGGATCCCATCATGGCAGCGAATCGCGGAGTCGCTTACATCAAGCCCGGCGAAGTTTCGGTCCAGAATATCGACTTCCCCAAGCTCAGCCTGGGCAAACGCAAGTGCAACCACGGCGTCATCCTCAAGATCATCTCCACCAACATCTGCGGCTCCGACCAACACATGGTCCGCGGACGCACCACCGCTCCGCCGGGGCTGATCCTCGGACATGAGATCACCGGGCAGGTGATCGAGGTCGGGCGCGACGTCGAGTTCATCAAGGAAGGCGATGTCGTTTCCGTCCCGTTCAACGTCGCCTGCGGCCGCTGCCGCAACTGCAAGGAGGGCAGGACCGGCATCTGCCTGAACGTCAATCCCGCCCGCCCCGGCGCGGCCTACGGCTACGTGGACATGGGCGGATGGGTCGGCGGACAGGCCGAATACGTTCTGGTCCCCTACGCGGACTTCAATCTTCTCAAATTCCCCGACCCCGACGAGGCCATGGCCAAGATCAAGGACCTCACCCTGCTCTCCGACATCTTCCCCACCGGCTATCACGGCGCAGTGACGGCGGGCGTCGGCCCGGGCAGCATCGTATACGTGGCCGGGGCAGGCCCGGTGGGCCTGGCGTGCGCGGCATCCTGCCATCTGCTCGGGGCCGCCGTCGTCATCGTGGGAGACATGATTCCCCAGCGCCTCAAGCAGGCGAAGAGCTTCGGCTGCGAAACCATCGACCTCACCAAAGACGCCACCCTCGCCCAGCAGATCGAGCAGATCGTCGGCGTCCCCGAAGTCGATTGCTCGGTCGATTGCGTCGGCTTCGAAGCCCGCGGCCACGGCCACGACGCCAAAACCGAGCGCCCCGCGACCGTCCTCAACTCCATCATGGAAGTCACCCGTGCCGGCGGCGCACTGGGCATCCCCGGCCTCTACGTCACCGGCGACCCGGGCGGCGTCGATAACAACGCCAAGATCGGCATGCTCGGCATCCGCATCGGCCTGGGCTGGGCCAAAAGCCACACCTTCGCCACCGGCCAATGCCCCGTCCTGCGCTACAACCGCCAACTCATGCAGTGCATCCTGCACGACAAAATCAAGATCGCCAAGGCGGTCAACGTCACCACCATCACCCTCGACGAAGCGCCCAAGGGTTACAAGGATTTCGATAAAGGAGCCGCGAAGAAATTCGTGATCGACCCGCATGGGATGATCGCGGCATAGATGTGGCTTCGCAACCCGCGGTCATATGTTCGCGCCAGTGCCTGGCGCGTTCGGGGTCGGGAAGCTCTGACAGTGAAGCTCCATAATCTGTGTTGTTGACACGGAGCGGATTCCCGTGCGCAATACGGTCCGGAAACCGCTTGGTGGCGGGCGAAACGGTTTCGCCGCCCTGCCCGCGCCCCGGCTGAGGTACAAGGTGCGATCAAGCAACTTTCGCAGGCAATGAGGTTGCGGTGAAGGACGAACACTACATGATCGACTTGTGCGACTTTGCGCTTGGCCAGCATGCTCTTCGGCAGCATCGGTTTGATTTTTTGCGCGGCGACACTGGTCGAACGCTTCCTGTTGATGCCTACTATGCTCATTTGAATTTGGTCATCGAATACCGCGAGAGACAGCACTTTGAGGCCGTCGAGTTTTGGGACAAAAAGCCGACGGCCAGTGGAGTTTCTCGGGGACAACAGCGACGGATTTACGATCAGCGAAGACGCGACGTGTTGCCGAAGAATGGCATGACTCTGGTTGAACTTTGTTGCACCGATTTTAAATGCACTTCGGCGGGGCGGTTGTTACGGCTGCCAGACTTAGACCAGGCCGTGATTCGCGCGAAGCTTTGTTCATGGATTGCATAATTGCAAGCTTCGACGAAGCTGGCAATACAAATTGGCGTGGAAGTGCCGCCCCTTGGAGTTTATCGCTTTGGCGCCACCAGCAAGGATGAAGAAGTTGACTACGTTTCAAATCGAATCATGGGCGCGCACGGTGATCGAACGTCTGGTCAGCGGTGGCCATGTTGAAGACGCCAGGGTTGAGCTAAAAGCAAACTGGCCCGTTGAGGCGCGGGACGCCGCTCGCCGAATTGCCGGACAGGCTAACGCCGCCCGGGGCGAGCCAATTCTCTATCTCGTTGGCATTAGCGAGGGAGAGAAAAAGGTCGTCGGGGCTCTACAAGGCAATCTGGCGAATTGGTGGCCACAGGTATGCAAGTACTTCGACTCCTTTGCACCACGCATGCATGATCATGCGTTTGCGTACGAACCGGGTAAGACCGTCGTCGCTTTATACTTCGAAACGGATGGCGCACCCTTTGTCGTGACGACTGGCATAGGAGGAGCGGTGACCCACGAAGTCCCGTGGCGTCATGCCACTGGTATCCGGAGTGCGACCCGAGCCGATCTCTTTTCGCTGCTCACGCCTGTTGCGCGCCTTCCTGATGTCGAGTTCTTGAGTGCCGATATCCGCCTTCGTCCGGAAGCAATCGGCACCGGAGTGCGAGGTTGGGAGGCACGTGTGAGGCTTTACGTTGCACCACGCACCCCCGAGCAGGTTACGATTCCGTACCACCGCTGCAAACTTTTGGTGCGCTTTTCGGAATCATCTCCTTGCGTAGAAGCCAACCAGTTGTTTCGCATTGTCGGCTCGCCCCAAGGTGGAAACCAGACTGTCGTATACGAACCCCGTCAGATCGAGGTTCAGGCCACTGGTCAGATTGACGCGAGTTACCCGCTCTCGATGGCACCCATTTGCCGGGTTTCGGTGCGCCTTGGCGTAGTGGGAGCGGCCAACGCGATAATTATGGATTACACCGTCCCTCCGATTGAGAATACGAATTCACAAGAGCGGCAATGGATACTCGAAGGGACTGGTGGTGAATGAGATACGCATTTCGCGGGCTTGCAATCTCTCGGGCGCAATGCTCTTCAATCCCTCGTGTTGATTTACTCGGCGCTCCTTAGATAGAGTGGTGCCAAGCGTTTTTCTTAACAGCTTTCGTTTCCGGCCACCATAAACTTCTCCACGGCTCAAGCAACTTCCGCTCGCCTGCGTATACAAATGAAATTGCTGCAATACGTTGGCGGCGGTTGTAGATGCGAGTCTGCTGCCGCTTACATGGTATTACTTGACCGACGTTCTTAATGCTTTTATTGTTGGTTTTCTCATTCATTCGAAGGCACAGGTTATGTGCCAACGGCAGCGTTATTTCTACCCTTGGCGTGGCAATACCCATATTCCATCGGCCTAGTCTTTCATTCCACCGCACAAGGGGGTTATCTCCCATGATAAACCCGTGGATACTGCTAAGCCAGTTCCACTCGTAGTTACATAGGATATCGGCGTACTTGTCGATGTTGGCCATTCTTATTTGCTCCTGCCACCTGGTTTTTGGGTCTAATAGAAATACACTCGGATTGCTTAGAATCCGAGTCGAGAAGGCGTCGAACATCCATGCGTTTCCTTCTTCCTCT
>JAQGHP010000205.1 GCA_028288775.1 Phycisphaerales bacterium
GCTCTTCCGATCTTAGCATGCTCCACCTCACTCCCCACGAATCCCGAATCCTCGGCGTTCTCATCGAGAAGGCGACCACCACGCCCGAGCAGTATCCGCTTTCGCTTAACGCCGTGGTGAATGGGGCGAATCAGAAGAATAATCGCGACCCGGTCATGTCCATGGACGAAAGTGCGGCGTTCGAGGCGCTGGAAAGTTTGCGGGGCAATGGGCTGGTGATTCGGTCGGACATGGTGGGGAGTCGGGTGAACAAGTACAAGCACGCCGCGGCGGAGGCGTTGCGGATGCGGCCTGGGGAGACGGCGATTTTGGCAGAGTTGCTGCTGCGGGGGCCGCAGACGCTGGGCGAGCTGCGCGGGCGGGCGTCGCGGATGCATCCGTTTGAATCATTGGAAGTGGTGAAGCAGATGCTCGCGGCACTGAGCGAGCGGGGGGAGCCGCTGGTGCGCGAGCTGCCGCCGATGCCGGGGAGCCGGGCGGAGCGGTATGCGCAGCTGTTGTGCCCGGAGGCTCACTTGGCCCAGGCCGCCGGGGAGGGGGAGGAACCGTCTGAAGTCTCAAATTTGAAATCTGGAACCTCGGATTTGAAGTCGGCGGCTTCCGAATCGCCGGCCCTAGTCGCACGCGTCGCGTCGTTAGAATCGGAAGTAACCGGCCTCCGCGATGCCCTGCGACGGCTGGCGCAATCCATCGGCGAGCCCGACCCGTTCCCGTCCGCCGCAACGACAAATCCTACCTACGCCCCGCGGCACCAAGGTACTGACGAGTGAGAGCAAGAGAACCATCGCGCTCTGACGCGCGACTCCATGCGCTCCTATCCTAATCTTAATCTTAATCTTAATCGTCTGTTCCTGTTCCCAATGGCGAGCCAGACACAAGATTCACCCCTACAGCTATCGCCGGTCTTACCGTATAGTGTCCGCCCTATGTCACTTGAAGTCGGAATCGTCGGGCTCCCCAATGTCGGCAAGAGCACCATTTTTAACGCCCTCACCGCCGCTGGCGCGCTGGCGGCGAACTACCCCTTTGCAACCATCGAGCCCAACGTCGGCGTGGTCGCCGTGCCCGATGAACGGCTGAAAACCATTCGCGAGTTCATCAAGAGCGAGAAGATCATCCCCGCCGCCCTGCGCGTGGTGGACATCGCGGGCATCGTCCGCGGGGCGAGCACGGGCGAGGGACTGGGCAACAAGTTCCTCAGCCACATCCGCGAGGTGGATGCGATCCTGCACGTCGTCCGCTGCTTCGCCGGCGGCGACATTTTGCACGTCGAAGGGAGCGTCGATCCGCTCCGCGACATCGACACGATCGACACGGAGCTGATCCTCGCGGACCTGGAAACCGTCTCCAGCTCACTCGACAAGGCCGAGCGCACCGCTCGCAGCGGCGACAAGGATTCCATCGCCCGCTCCGAAATCCTCCGTAAAGCCAAGGTCCATCTCAACGAAGGCAAGCCGGTCCGGCAGCTTGAGTTCACCCCCGACGAGCGCAAGCTGGTCAAATCCCTTGGCCTCATCACCGCCAAGAAAGTGCTGTACGTCGCGAACGTCGCCGAGGACGATCTGCACGGCGAAAGCCCGCTGGTGCAGCAGGTGCGCGAGCGGGCGAAGCAGGAGGGCGGCGCGGTCGTCCCCGTCTGCGGCAAGCTCGAAGCCGAGCTGTCCGAACTCCCCGAATCCGACCGCGCGGAGATGCTGGAGTCGATGGGCCTCGCCGAGCCGGCGTTGGCTTCGCTCACGCGCGAGGCGTACAAGCTTCTGGGTTTGCAGAGCTATTTCACTGCCGGGCCGAAGGAAATCCGCGCCTGGGACATCCCGGTCGGCGCGACCGCCCCGCAGGCGGCGGGCGTAATCCACACCGATTTCGAAAAGGCCTTCATCCGCGCGGAGATTTACACGATCGATGATTTGAAGCAGTACAAGACGGAGCAGGCCATCCGCGCCGCCGGCCGGCTGCGGGCCGAGGGCAAGTCCTACGTCATGCATGATGGTGACGTCACGCATTTCCTGCACGGGGCGTAGTGCCGCAATGCGGAGAACCGCGAAGCCGCGAAGGGCGCGAAGACAGACGCGAAGAAATGCGGGAGAAAGAACCGCAGATGAACGCGGATGAACGCAGATAGGACATGCGGGTCTAGCGTGACACGGGCGTCCCGCCCGTGCCTGGTGCGTCCGGATTACGAGGAGAGTTCGCCTGCAAAATCCCCGTAAGCTCTACACATTGAGCATGGGCGGGACGCCCATGTCACGAGAAACTCCCTTTCCCGTCTGCGTTCATCCGCGTTTATCTGCGGTTCCCTCTCACCGCATTTCCTTGCCGAACAAGGATTGTCGGCCCGGCCGTCGTCTGATAGCGTTTCCTCCGAACGGCGTATCCATTCTTCTCGAACCGGGGAATATCATGGCGCGAACACGCTTCGCAGTTCCGTCCGCGCGCGGCCGCATGGGCGTCTGCGCGCTGCTGTGCGTAGCTCTCTTCTCTGTCGTCGCAGGCGCTGCCGACTCGCCGCCCAAACCCGACGGCTCGATGCTCCATTTCACGGGGCGCACGCGAGTTGAAGTTTCCCCCAAGAGCGGGCGGTTCGAGGTGGTCGAGCAGCCGCTCGATTGGGACGCGAAGCAGACGGCCCTCATCATCTGCGACCTGTGGGACAAGCACTGGTGCGACGGCGCGACGCAGCGGGTGGGGGAGATGGCGCCGCGGATTGATGTGCTCGCGAAGAACCTCCGAGCCCGCGGTGGGCTGATCGTTCACGCGCCCAGCGATACGATGGGCTATTACAAGGACACTCCCCAGCGCAAGAGTGCGCAGGACGCTCCGCTGGCGAAAACGCCCGTCGAATTCCACTGGAACCGGTGCGACCCTTCGGTGGAACCGCCGTTGCCCATCGACGATTCCGACGGCGGGTGCGACTGCGATCCGCCATGCAAAACCGTCATCGCCTGGAAGCGCGAGCACGCGGCCGTCGAAGTGTTCCCCGAAGACGCCGTCAGCGACCAGGGGCGCGAGATCTACAACCTCTTCGTCCAACACGGCATCCGCAACGTCCTGTTCTGCGGCGTACACGCCAACATGTGCGTGCTGGGCCGCTCGTTCGGCATCCGCGAGATGCGCAAGCTCGGCTTCAACGTGTTGCTGGTGCGCGACCTCACCGACACGATGTACAACCCGCGCAGCTATCCCTACGTCCCCCACGATCGCGGCACCGATCTGGTCGTGGCCCATGTCGAAAAATACTGGTGCCCGTCCGCCCTCAGCAGCGATGTTTTGGGCGACCCCAAGCCGCTGAAGATTGTCTTCGCCATAGCCGAGGACGAGTACCACGCGAAAGAGTCACTTCCCGCGTTCGCGAAAGCGGAGCTTGAGGCCAAGCTCGGCGCCCAATGTGTTTTCTTGGAGAGCGACAGCAAGACCGATCTGCCCGGCCTGGAAGGGCTGAAGGAAGCGGACGTCCTGGTGATGTTCCTGCGCCGCCGGGAGTTGCCGCCGGAGCAACTCAAGGCATTTCAGGTTTACTTCGATTCAGGCAAGCCGCTGGTAGCGCTCCGCACGAGTTGTCACGCGTTCCAGAATTGGCTGGAGTTTG
>JAQGHP010000217.1 GCA_028288775.1 Phycisphaerales bacterium
TCGCCGCCCGCCTCGCGCCCGTCGTCGCATGGAACAGCGACGACGACTGGCAGTGGGAAAGCTACTCGCGCCATCTTGCGCCCTACTTCACCTACATGGTGACTACTTACCCGCACATTTATGACGCGCATCGCGGCGCCTTTCCCAATTTGCTTCTGAGCCAATGGGCGTGCCTCGACACGTATGCCGATGCCGGCCGCAAGAAAGACCTGAATTTCACCTTCGCCGGTCAGGTGTATCGCAACCGCGTTCCCGAGCTGAGGGAACTGCGGCAGGAGGCCGGGCTGAAGGTCTTCGGTTACGGCGCGTCACGGGTCTGGTGCCCGCCGATGAACAACCGCCGCGTCCGCGAGGCCGTCGGCAAGCTGTTCCCGCGGCTGAACCGGCCGTTGGAATTCCATCAGGTCAACGAGATTTGGAACCGCACGAAGGTCTCGTATACGCCCATGAGCGCGAGCGTGAACCCGCAGATGCTCCAGATCAAGAGCCGTGCGTTCGAGATGGGTTTGTCGGGCACGCTGATGCTCTGCCGCAACAGCCCCGGCCTCGACCGCTATTACGAACCGGGCCGCGAATTCGTGCAGTTTCATGACCTGAAGGATTGCGCCGAGCGGGCCCAGTTCTATTTAAGAAACGAATCCGCCCGGCGAAGAATTGCCGAGGCGTATCTCAAACGAACAATGGCCGAGCATATGTGTGAACATCGCTGGCCGGCGCTATTTCAGCAGATCGGTCTGGGCACGCCGGCGAGGAAAGTTGCCTGATGAATGTGGCATTCGTTTGACCGGTATGGAAAGCTTCACTATCGCTATTGAGATTCCGAGCCAGGCCGTGTCGGCCCGGTCGGAGCGAAGTTCCGGATTGCTCCCTCTCCCTCGTACTCGGGGGAGAGGGCAGGGGTGAGGGGCCGGGCGTGAGGTCGCGCTTTAAGCAATGAAGGCCCAACTCGACGTTCCGCCCCTCACCCTAACCCTCTCCCCCGAGTACGAGGGAGAGGGGACCAGAGCGGGAAATAGCGCCGTCGTACTAACTGATCATTGACCACTGACAAATCCAAATGTGCGGAATCGCCGTCATCCTCCCCGGCAGCGCGGTCGAAGTGCCGCCGTTCGCGATCGCGCGGATGACCGCGGCGCTCGCCCACCGCGGCCCCGACGCGCAAGCCGTCGTCCGCTTGCCCGGCTGCCATCTCGGCCACACGCGACTGAGCATCATCGATCTCGCTGGCGGCGGGCAGCCGATGGGGGATCCCTCCGGCCGATTTCACATCGTCTTCAACGGCGAAATCTACAACTACCGCGGCCTCCGCCGCGAGCTTGAAGCGGAAGGCTGCGCCTTCCGAACGCATAGCGACACGGAAGTTCTGCTTCAGGGCTATCTCCGTCACGGCGACCGGATTCTTCCGCGGCTCAACGGGCAGTTCACGTTCGCCATTTGGGATTCCGCCGAGCGTGTGCTTTTCACCGCCCGCGACCGCTTCGGCGAAAAGCCGCTTTACTGGGCGCGCTCCGCATCGGGGGACGTGGTGATCGCCTCGGAGATCAAGGCGATCCTCGCGTCCGGGCTAATCGCGCCGCGGATCGATCCGGTTTCGGTGGACGCGTACCTTGGGCTGTTTTATGTTCCGCCGGGGCGCAGCATCTACGCGAACGTGCATCCGCTTTCGCCGGCGCACGCGATGAAATGGTCGGGCGGGGAAGCGACGACCGACTGCTACTGGCGGCCGCGGTTTGGCGGCAGTGGCATCAGTGAGCCCGAGGCGGTGGAGCAAATCCGCACCCTTCTCACCCGCGCGGTGCGCCGGCAGATGGTCGCGGACGTTCCGGTCGGCGCGTTCCTCAGCGGCGGGCTCGATTCGAGCACGATCGTCGCGCTGATGAGCCGCGAATCTTCGCAGCCGGCGCAAACCTACGCCGTCGGCTTTGGCGATCTTATCAACGAACTTCCCTTCGCGCGGGAAGTCGCCCGGGCCTGCCACTCTGATCACCACGAATTGCAGATGGATATCGACGTGCCAGCGATGCTTAGCGCGATGGCGGATGTGTACGACGAGCCATTGGCGGATTCCTCCAACATCCCGACCTATCTCGTGGCGGAATACGCCCGTCGGCACGTCAAAGTCGTGCTTTCAGGCGACGGGGGCGATGAGATTTTCGGCGGGTACGACTGGTACACGAAGCTGCTCGATGCCCGGCCCGATGGCGACTGGTGGGAGAATCACGTCGCGTCCGCGAGCGGTCTTTTGTTCGACCGCTCCGCGCTGTGGGGCGACGGCCGCCAGCCTCCCGCGGCCGCGGCCGTGCGCGAAGTGTATCGGCCAGGTGCGTACGTGGCCGGGATGGATCGTGCTTCGCACTTCGACGTCGCGTGCTATCTCGCCGGGGACATTCTTATGAAAGTGGACCGGGCGGCGATGGCGCATGGCCTCGAAACCCGCGCGCCGTTTCTCGACGCGGACCTGGCGGATTTCGTGCTGGGGTTGCCGTGGCAAATGCGATTTCAAGGCGGCCGGCTGAAGCATCTGCTCCGCGAGGCGTGTGAGGATTTGTGGCCGGCGTCCGTGCGTGGGCGGGGCAAGCAGGGATTCGGCGCGCCGGTGCGCCATTGGCTGGAAAATCCGGAAGTGGGCGCGATGTGGGATCGCGTCACCCGGCCCGATTCGCCCTTGCTGGCTCTGCTGCCGGGCCTACCGAAGGTCGCGCCCGAGCTTCGGCCGCAGCGGAAATGGTCGCTGCTCTGTTTGGGGTTGTGGCTGGAGAGGAGGGGCGAGTGCCTGGCGAAATTGCCGTGACGGTTTTGATGGCCGTCTACAACGAGGCCCGCTTCGCCCCGGCGGCGGTGGAGAGCATTCTCGGCCAGACGTTTGCGGATTTTGAATTCCTCATTATCGATGACGGGTCGACCGATTCATCTGCCGGGTATCTCCGGGATCTATACGACCCGCGCGTGCGCCCGCTGCGAAACGCGGGCAATCTCGGGCTCACGCGTTCCCTCAACAAAGGCCTCGACGCCGCACGCGGCGAATATATCGCGCGCATGGACGCCGACGACATTGCGCTGCCCGATCGACTCGCGGGCCAGGTCGCATTTCTCGATGACAACCCCCATGT
>JAQGHP010000266.1 GCA_028288775.1 Phycisphaerales bacterium
CGCCCCCGTGGCACGTGCGAGCGCCATCGCCAGATCGGATTTACCCGATGCCGTAGGTCCCAAAATCACCGTAATTTTGCACGCATCCGCCATAGCGGCACCGACTGCCAAAAGTGCAGGAACCGCCGAAAAATGCATTCTCCGGCGGCTCTTGTAAATCCTCGAAAATGCCTGACTTATGCGAGCGGGCCTCACGGACCCGTCTGGCATGACCTTTGATATTACCTCCTTCGTCCGCGGAACAAAGGGACCCGCGGGTGTCACAAAATCCAGATATATTCGAAAGGAGCTGCCTTATGGCACTGCCCACGCGAGTACCGCAAGGTTATGTCGATCCGGTCGAGTCCGCTCAGCGGGATTTTAACACCATGCTCAACCGCTTTTTCAACCCGGAGTCCAGCAACGGCGGCCGCTTGGCGCCTTACGGCGTCGATGTCCGTGAAGACGGCGACCACATTTACGTGGAGGCCGAGCTGCCGGGCTTCAAGAAGAGTGACGTCGAAATCACGCTGGAAAACCAGACGCTGACGATCGCCGCCGAGCGTCATGAACAGCGCGAGCCCAAGGGCGATCTGCTTCTGCACGAGCGCCGCTACGCCCGCTTCCTCCGCAGCTTCACGCTGCCGCCCACGGTGGACGAGAAGACGGTTGACGCGAAGTTGAACGACGGCGTATTGACCGTCACCCTCAACAAGCGCGAGGAGACGAAGCCTCGGAAGATCCAGGTGAGTTAAGGGCGGATTCAGATCTTTTGTGGCATGGGCGGCTCGCCCATGAATTCGCCGCTATAGCGGCAAAACACGGGCGGGCCGCCCGTGCTACGAAAAGTAATGAAAGCGCTTCCAGCCAGAATACGAGTAAAGTAAGGCGAACGGTGAGCATGCGACGAGTGTGCGCTGCTCATCGTTCGCCGCGTTTTTTTACGGCTTTTCCGACGGCCCCACCGACGCCGCGTCGTAAACGCGGTACTTGGTCACGTACCGGTCCAGCACATTTTTCTTCAGCTCCATGTGGCGGGGGTCAACGAGGTAGCGTTCCATCGCGTCCTGGTCGTCGAACGTGACGACGATGGCGACGTCGAAGCTGTTATCCACCACATCCCGCGTCGAGGGGACGACGCGCCCCACGCTGATGTTCACCACGCCGCGAATATTTCGAAGCTGCACCGCGGCGTCCGTAACCGCCTTGAGCGCGGTTTCGTCCCCACGGTCGTAGAGCCAGCAGATCACCACATGCGTAATCGTCCCCGGCCGGCGCGAAGCCTGCTCCAGCGGCGACGCACACGAAGCGGAAAACAGAAGCATCACCACGGGGAGAAGGCGCACGAGCGATCGCATGAACAGGACTCCGATAAAAATGCCGGGATAGCCCCTACGGATGGTGCTTGGCGACAACGTAATAATGATACTCAACGTTTTGGTAGTCCGTCCTATCGGTCCGGCGGAATCGCCGCTCAATCCCCCAGCCGATCAAACCACAGATCAAAAGCAAAGCGAGAACAATCGGAAGCCCCCGGTGGATTGCCCATCCAACGCGCCGTTCCGGTGTGTGGTATCCGAGCGGGATGGGTGGTTTAGCGCTCATTGTTTTCGCTAGTGGTGAACGAGATAGGCGTATCCGACCATCCCGAAGAGCGAAAGGTTAATCAGAAGTCCTATCCACCCGACCACGGAGCGGCCGCCTGACCAGATGACGGCCACCATTCCCAACACGATTCCGGGCAGGAAGAGCAATCCCATCAGGTCGAATATCCGCTCGGCGAGGGAATCTCCCCTCGGAAGCGAATGAAATACGGTAGCGCGAACGATGAAGCCGCACAACGGAATCCCGCAGGCGATGGCGAGCCAGCCAACCACGCGAACCCACCCGCGCCCATGAGACGGCGGCTCAGACCCGTAGGGCAGCACAGACCCGCTCACTTCGTCCCCTTGCCCGGCCTGCTCTTGATGATCTCTTTCACGTCCATCATCCTACCGCGCCGCACGAAATGGCAAAACTGGTATCATATCCCCATGATCCGCCGCGCGTTCACTTTCCTTTCCGCAATGTCGCTGCTGCTTTGCGTGGGGACGTGCGTGCTGTGGGCCCGGGGATACGTGGTCGAGGATGCGGTTACGTGGCGGCGTGTCGACGCCCGGCGGGTTTTGCGGTCTACGCGGGGCAGCTTCATCGTGTACGTGAATGTATCGAATTGGTCGAACGGGGGAACGGGCTTTGGGTATGCGCGCGAGGTGCCCGACCGTTCGGCTGTCACCGAGGCGGAATTGGGCGCCTATTTGCTAAGCATCGGGCCGCGCGACCATGTCTCGTGGGTGAGGTGCGGCTTCGTCTGGTGGCGGTGGCAGGGGTGGAGCGGGAACTCGATGGCAACACTTATTATCCCCGACTGGTCTGTCGCGACAGCCACGGCGTTTATGCCGCTTGCCTGGGCGTTGGCGCGCATTCGACGGTCTCAGGTCCGGCGTCGGAAGGGTCGGATGGGCCGGTGTCCTGGTTGCGGCTACGACCTCCGCGCCACGCCCGACCGCTGTCCGGAATGCGGGGCGGTGCCCACAGCCGCGAAGGTGAAGGCATGAGAAGCAGGCTGCAAAGGACGCCGGCCTTGGGCCGGCACTGCCGTCCCGCGGAATGCCCTTGGGAGAACAGAGGGCGCTTCACCGCTTCGAGATAACCCACCCCAACAGGAAGAGCGCAAACACCACGCACGCCGTGGCGATCGGGTAGGCGATCATCGTCACCATGAACGAGTGAACGCAATCGAGTACGAAACGCAACGCATCGTCCAAGGCAACTCCCTTCCCGAATTAAGATGGCGGCCAAGGTGAACGAGAATAAACACGAGCATACCACAGCCCGCGCCGTAGCTCGCGATCAATTGGGCGTGGATTGCAGTGCGGGCTTTCACGCTTTGCCCGTGGGCACAGTTCCGCACTCGATGCGTCCCGCCGCAGTCCTTAGCCTAGAATCCCCACATGGACAAGAATGTCGAACAGCTACTTATCACTGCCGGCAAGATGATGGGCGAGGACGACGGCGGATCGGATTGGCAAGCCGTCGTCAAGGGCTCCCACGTCCCTGAGGATGTCGCCTCACGACTTGTATCACAGGGACTCTTGAAGGCACATATCGTAGTCGGGCACGCCAGCGCCTCGACGGGCTTGGAGGACTGGCATCTTACCCCGACCGCGAAGGAAATGGTGTCGGAGCTGATGCTCGCCGAGGCCCAACAGCCAAGGCGATTCGGCGGCAAAGGCTGGTCGCGCAAGCCAAAGGGGCCTGGTCGCTGATAAGCGGAAGGGGGATCAAAGTAACGCCGACCTCTCGTCCGGCGTGCCGCTGTTTGCCATGGCGGCGCTCTTCAGGGCATTGGATACGACGCGCGAGAGGCTTTCCAAGCTCATGGCCGCATTATACCCTTGCGAGGATGAAAACACCCCCGCTTACGCTGAGTCACTTGATCCTCGGCCAACTGGCCGTCGGCGAAAGGCGGCTGCTGACCCTGGTCGTCGGCGTCCGTAAGGGCTTGGGTGCCACCGACCTCAAGGGCGACCTGTCAGCACGGGTCCAAGCCTCCTTACGTGGACTGGTCGCCTCGAAGGCCGTCGTAAATACCGATGGAATGTACTCGCTGGGTGCGGTGGGCCACATTCTTGGTTAGGCCGTCAATCGAGTCTCTCCGCCGGTTCAAGGTAGCTTCAAGGCTTCAGATGCACGCCGTGTCCGTCCCGCAGGAGTTCAACATAGTGAGCCAGCCACTTGGTCGCCATCCCGACCCGCTCCAGATGTGCCGGCCGGTCTCCGTGGCTCGTGCCGGCCAACTCGCCGTTGAGGCCTGAGAGGTATTTTTTCCAATCATCGTACTGGTGGAGGAGGAATGCCTTTTTCAACATCCACGCACCTTAGCAGGTTTTGCGATGCATTGGGCGATCCGTGGATCGCAAAACAACATGTGCAAATCCAGGGTTCCGTAGCACAACCCGACGGGCCGCATCTCGCGAGCGCCCACGTTTGTGCTTGAAAGTCAGCTCGCGGGAGCGGCATGCGCCGGATCGGCTACTTCTTTTTGGGCGGGGCCTGCTTGGCAGCCACGTCCTGCCGCTTCTTGTTGTCCGCCTGGTTGGATTTGATCTGTTTCTGGGATGCCTGCTTCTTCGCAGCCTTCGGAGATTTGTCGCCCATGGTCGTGATGCCTTTCGTCTTGTAGATTCCCCCCCCGCCGCATCATAGCCGTTCCCGGGCGCATCGGGGGATTGCAATCACAAATTCCCCTGGAGAGGTCCGGCACCGTACCGCTGATGGCGGAGATTCTCCGCGACGATGGCGGCGTTGCGTTGCAGGACGGGGAGCTTCACGCGCTTCATGGCGCTGTGGCGGAGGCGGGTGCGGTAGGTTTCTTCGTCCCATTGCAGGACGTCGGACACGTCCAAGCCGCCGGTGGGGAAACGGGGGCGGAGGGCGGGGTCGGTGGCGCTGGGCTCCCGGCGATTGTGGGGGCAGACGTCCTGACAGACGTCGCAGCCGTAGAGCCAGTCGCCGATCTGCGGCTTCAATTCCTCGGCGATGTCGCCGCGATGCTCGATGGTAAGATAGGAGATGCACTTCCGCGCGTCGAGCTGATACGGGGCGGTGATCGCGCCGGTCGGGCAGGCATCGAGGCAGCGGGTGCAGGTGCCGCAATGGTCGGCGGCGGGTTCATCGGCGGGCAGCGGAATCGTCGTCAGCACTTCGCCCAGCAGCAGCCATGATCCGAGGCGGGGATTGATGACGCACGTATTTTTACCGACCCACCCAATTCCCGCGCGGGCGGAGAGTTCCTTTTCCATGACAGGAACGGTATCGACGCCGCAACGCGTGCGGGAGCCGGGGACGGTTTCGCGGATCCAGTCGGCTAGGTCGTACAGGCGGTCCTTGATGATCTCGTGGTAGTCGTCACCCAGCGCGTAGCGCGCGATGCGCGCGTGCTGTGGCTTGGCCTCCGGCGTGACTTCTTCGAGCGGCATGTGATAGTTGAGGGCGACGCAGACGACGCTGCACGCGCCAGGGAGATACGCGGCGGGACGGGTGCGCTCTTCGAAGCGGTTGGCAAGATAGCGCATCGTGCCCCCCTGCCCCTCGGCGAGCCATCGGCTGAAGTAGGCTTCGTAGCGCGACGACTCCGCCGGGGCGATGCCGGCGAGATCAAATCCGATCTCCCGCGCCCGCTCCTTGATCCGGGCGGCCAGCGCGTGCGAGGCGAGATCGAGAACGTGAGGGGAAAAGTCCATTGGCTATGAATGGCATGAGGTCAGAGGCGTTGTGTGAAAAACGTGGCATGGGTTTCCAACCCATGGCGTGCGGTACGCCGCACGAATCGGCGGTACTCCGTCGATCCCCATTATGGCGGGAGCGAGGCCCGTTGCGAACCTTCGCGTTGTATTGGCGGATCACCCCGGCGCCGGCGCGGCCCGTCGAGTACGACCGGCGCTCGCGGCGTACCGCGAGCCACGGGTTGAAAACCCGCGCCACGAAAGACTGCCACGCCCCCCATTGGACGGCGCATGCTTCAATGCCCGCGCTCGACGACCATCACAATAATGAGCGTCACGAAGGCGCGGTAGCTTATCGCCTGCGGAAGATGAGCACGTAAGCGAGCACGGCTACGGCGTTAACCAGCGTGATGACCGCGATTTTACCAACGGACTCGCGCACCGATTCGGGGCATGCCGACATCGGGGCGTTGAAGAGTTCCAGCACGCGAACGAGGAAGGATGCCGGGCGATCCGCATGGGACTCGGTTTCGTCGCGATCGGGTTCTTCGTGAAGAATCGGAGCGGAAAGCTCGTTTTTCTCGGCAGCCGCCTCGAGGTCGGCCAGGTCGGCCTCGGCCGTGGCGGGCTCGGCGCTATCCGGGGCTGCCGCAGGCGCGGAGGCAATCGCGTGCATCGCCTCATCAGCAACGATGTTGGCGGCAAGGATGTCGGCCTCGTCCATTTCGATGACGGGCTTTGCCACAGGCTGCGCGGAGGACTTGGGAGACACCGGGGCCGGGGCCGAAGCGCGTTGCTCGACTGAACTGTCAGTAACGGCGGCCGACTCGACCACCGGGTCATCGAGTTTTAATTGTGAGAAAAGGGCGTCGATCCCAGCGCCTAAATCAACTTCGGGAGCGGCCTCTGCAGCGGCATCCTGGGCGGCAACAGCGGGCTGTGCCTTGGGCGCGTCCGCCGGGACTTGCCCCACGGCGGGGCTGATGGCGGGATTGGACGGAGCGTTGGCCTGCGGTCGTCTTTCTTTCGGCTTGTCGGCTTGTCCGTTGGCGTTGGCCGTGGCGGGCGTCACAGCGCGCGGCGCACGATCGGCCGCCGTCGCGGTCGTCGAATCATTATCCGATTCGGCGATCAGGCGGTCGATCTCTTCGCCCGCGAGCTGCGCGAGCAAATCGTCCGTGCCTGCCGATCCCGTGTCGGCCGAAACATCCATCGGATCGGGCAGGTCTATCGTGGCCTTGCCCATGACGACTCCTTTCTGGGGCAGTTGCCAGTTGTCAGTTGCCAGTTGCCAGCGGAGGAGGGGAAGGAGAAAGCCTGGAAGCGCGATCTCATTTAACTTCTGCGTCCTTCACTGGCAACTGGCAACTGACAACAGACAACTAATCCTGTTACTCCTGTCCTTATCGGACGACTTGCGGCTCATCATAATGACGACTTGGGTTCACGCAATGAATTCTTGCCAGCCGATAACCTGCCTCCCATAATCCCCGGCGTGGCACGACGCATTCATCTTCGCGAACTCCGCCTCGGGCAGACCCCGCTCGACCCGGCCCAAGCGCATTATCTCCGCGACGTGCTCAGGCTAACAGACGGCTCGGCGGTTGAAGTCTTCGACGATGCCGGCGCGACCGCCCCCGCCGTGCTCCATCTGCTGAGCGATGGCACCGCGGCCGTGTCGGTGGAAAATATCGTGCCCGCTGTGACCTCGGGCTTGCGCTGGACCGTTGCGTCCGCGGTCCCCAAGGGGGACCGGGCGGACTGGATGGTGGAGAAGCTCAGCGAGCTGGGGGCGACTGCGTTTATCCCGCTGGCCACGGCCCGCAGCGTTGTGCTGCCGGAAGGAAAAAACAAACGCGAGCGATGGGAACGGCTGGCCACGGAATCCGCCCGGCAGTCGCGCCGGGCCGGCGTCATGCGGATTGAAGAGCTGACGCCGCTGGCGAAGGCGGTAGCGGGCGTGCGCAGCCGGGGATGGTTCCTTGCGACGGAAGTTCCGGGCATCCCGATTGCGGAAGCCATTTCCGACGCCCGGGGCGTGGAGGCGTTGACGCTTTTCATCGGCCCGGAGGGCGGATGGACGGCGCAGGAGATTTCCGCGTTCACCGATGCGGGAATGACGCCCGTAAAACTCACCGGCACGGTGCTTCGCGTGGAGACCGCGGCGATAGCCGCGGGGGCAGTGGTGGCGTCGCTTTTGGCCGACCGAACGTAGCGGTGCTTGACGGACCCGACCGCGCCCGCGACGATTCCTTGCCGCGAACGAATTCATCAACGGACACTACGCCTGTGAGCCAATACCCTTCCCCCTATTCTCCGCCGCCCCAACAGCAGTTCCCCAACTACTATTCGCCCGCGGGCCCCGACCCGCGCCGGCCGGCCCGGCGGGCGAGCATTCTCATGTTTGTCCTGGGCGCACTGGGATTGCTTTGCGGCGTCGGGATGGGCCTCGCGGCGGCGCTGGTGACGCCGCAGCAGCTTGCCGCCACGCCACAGGCCGCACAGATTCAGCAAATCGAAGCGCAATTGGGAATGAGCATTCAGCAGTTGTTCGGAATTGTCGCGGCAGCCGTGGGCATACCGGCATTACTGTTCGTAATCCTGGGGTTCTTCGTCTTCCGGGGCGGGAAAGTTGCGATGATCCTGTCGATCGTCCTGACCGGCATTACCCTGTTGCTCCTCGCACTCAATCTGTTGTCGGGGCTTGCCGGCGGCGGGGCCAATGCCATGGCGGGAGCTTGCATGATCGGCGTGCCGACGGTCTTATGCGTCCTGCTTCTCGTGTGGTTGTCGCAGGCCCTGCGGGCCGCCCCCGCGCTCGCCGCGATGGGTCAGCAGTACCAGGCCCAATACGCACAACACCAGCAGCAATACCAAGCCTACCAGCAGCAGCAACCGGGCTATGGATATGGCCCCCAGCAGCAGCCCCCCTACGGCCAACAGCAGCCCGGGTATGGCCAGCAACAACCGGGATACGGGCAGCAGCCTCCACAGGGGCAAGGACCCGTCTACCCGCAACAGCCCGGCAACGCCCCACCCGACACAGGATCCGTCCGCCATCCCCCGCTTCCGCCGGGGCCGCAGGACCCGAACGGGCCGCCGCAGGGATGAGCGGGCGCGTTTCGCGTGAGTGAAGAAACAACGCCCCCGCAAGCGGGGCGGCTAAACAATGGCCCGGTCTGCACGGGCTTTGGCCGCGCGAGGGGCAGTAAGCAACACCTCAGTCCCGCGCGTGCCTACCGGATCTTCAGCTCGCGCGCGAAGTAATCCTGCTTCATCGCCTTCTTGGCCAGGGCCAGCGTTTCCTCGGCCACGGCGTTCGCCCGCGCGGTGCCCGCGCGCAACACTTCGATCACTTCATCGGGCCGCTCTTCGAATTGCTTTCTTCGCGTGCGGATCGGGTCGATGAGGGCGTTGAGCACTTCCACGAGCTTGCGCTTCACGGCGACGTCGCCGACTTTTCCGTTCTTGTAGAGAT
>JAQGHP010000292.1 GCA_028288775.1 Phycisphaerales bacterium
CACGGATGATCACGACCGCGGTGACGAACTTCTTCGCCTTCACGCGCACCTCGGCGGCGACCGTGCGTTCGTCGATCTGTGTCAGGCTCAGTTGCGCTTCGAGGATCTGCACGCCCTGTGCCTTGGCTGCGTCGCGTGCGCCGGCGAGCAGCAACGCCTCGGCGTCCTGCTTCCTGATCTCGACGGAGACGCTGCCGTCAGCGGCCTGCATCAGCACCAGGACCGGCTTGCCCTGCGCGTCGCGGTCGAACCCGAAAAGTGCGCCGCGGGCGGCCAGCACGAGATTGGCCGCAGCCTCCCGCACGTAGAGCGGCCGGCCAATGATTCCCAGCCGTGATGTGGTCACGCCCGGTTGAATCTGCCCCGTTCCCTTTGGCTCGGGGGGAATTCGGTCAACGTCCGCCCGCGCGCCGGTCAGGTCGATGACGACCTGGTCGAACGACGGGAATTCTCCCCCTTCAATCTTCACCACCTCGCGATCGGACGGCAGGGTCATCAGGCCACGGAGCCCTTCAGTTACCGCCAGAATCAACTGCTCGCGCGTCGCGGGGAAACTCGATCCGCCCAGGTAAAACATGCACGCTCCTTTCCCCTATCTTTACCCGAAGGGGCGGGCGTGTCGAATCCGCGGGTAGGCCGAATGGCAGGGACACCAATTGACTTGGCGCGTGTCTAGTTGTGTAGAAGGCCGGCGGCAGTTTGCGGGGGTGAGCCGGCAGCGGAGGCACTGGTCATGGCAAGCTTACGCACAGGCAATCGCCGACCCGTCATCGCATCCGTCGAAATGCTGGAAGAACGCCGTCTGCTCAGCGCGGACGTGACTGCCGTCTTCGGCGCGAGTATTCCGTCCCACCTGATGCCGGGAGGCCAGGCCCGAATTGTGATGGGCCTTTTGAACCAGGGCGATGCCTCTGCCGCGGGGCGCGCGACAGTGCGGCTGTACGCGTCACTCGATCCCGCGCTCGAAGGGAGCGACACGCTGCTGGCGAGCGGCAGTCGGACCATCAAGCTCAAACAGGGTGGGCGCACGAATCTCACGTTGCCCTTTGCCGTCCCCGCAACACTCGCCGGGGGTGATTACTATCTTCTGGCCCAAGTGGATGCCCCAGGCGTCGGCGCTGAAAAGGCTGCCGGCCGCGTGACGATTTCGCCGCGCACCGTACATTTCGACGCGGCGAATGTGGATCTCACCGGAACATTCTCGTCGATTCCAACGCGGCCCGTCGCGCTGGGCGACGCTTCCGCGGGAAGAAACAAGAGTACGGTGCGCGTGAAGAATGTCGGCAACACCCTCGCCAACGGCAAGGCGAGCGTCAGCTTCTATCTCTCCGCGGACGCCACACTTGACGCCAGCGATCCGCTGCTTGCCGTGGCGACGCATTCGCTGCACCTGAAGGCGGGGCAATCCACCACGTTCAGCGCATCCGTCGCGCCGCTGCCGCCTGGCACCGCAGTCGGCGGATACTTTGTGTTCGCAGTCGTCACCCCCGGCACGGGCATTTCGGAAATGAACACGGCCAACAACACCGCCCGCTCGGCGCAGCGGGTAGCCGTCGTCGCATCCCTCCCCACGACCGATCACCACCATCATCACCACGACGGATCGGGCGGTGTTAGCGGAGATACAACGACAGTCGTTATCGATGAAGGCGGCAGCAGTGACGTCGCGCCCGACGATACGTCAGCCGACAACTCCTCTCCGCCGGACACAGGGCCCGCCACGGCTCCAGCGGACAGCAGCCCGCCGCCGGACACCGCGCCTGCGGACAGCAATCCCCCACCCGACACAACCCCCGCCGACAACGGCCCGACGAGTACCCCGGCGAGCGATAGCTCGGGGTCCGCGGATTCGTCATCTTCGGGCGGCGACACCTCCTTCGACAGTTCAGGCGGGGATTTTTGAATCCAGCGGGAGCGGGTTGAGCGAGCGGGCTGTACAATTCGCATTCATGGTCACCAACACGTGCCCGGTGTGTGGGCAGCCGATTGCAATCGACGACATCAACATTCAACAAGGCGTGGGGCTTTGCCGGGCCTGCGGGAAGCTCTCGCGCCTGGCAGACATCGCGGACCAGCCGACTGTCGATCCGAAGGCGCTGGCCAAGCCGCCGGCGGGGTGCTCGTACGAGGAGCCGCTGGGAGGCGGACTGGTGGTGCGGGCGTCGGCCCGGTCTGTCGGTTCGGCCTTGGGGGCGCTGGCCCTCTGTCTGTTTTGGAATGGGATCGTCTCGGTGTTCCTGCTGATCACAGCCGCGGGCGTCTATACGAATGTAATCGGCCCGCTCCCCACGTGGTTCCCCACCCCGACCAACAACAACGGGAATAACTCGGAAATGGGGCCGGGGATGACGATTTTTCTATGCCTCTTTCTTACCCCGTTCGTCGTGGTCGGGATGGGACTGTTCATGGTGTTTCTCATGTCCGCAATCGGGCGTGTGGAGGTCGCCGTGACGGGATCGGATGGTCGCGTCCGCACCGGGTTCGGGCCGTTCAACTGGACCCGCCGTTTCGACGCGTCAATGGTGAAGCGGGTGATCGCGGGGCAGACGGCGTACTCGGAGAACGGCCAAACAAAGCCGCTGATTCGAATCGAAGCCGACCGCACCGTGAAGTTCGGTTCCACGCTGCCGGATGAACGGCGCGACTGGATGTGCGCCGTACTTCACGTACTGCTGGTTACCAAAAACAAAACAAGTCGGACGGCGCTGGGGCTCTCGCAGTTTGCGAGAGGTTAAGATGTCGGGGGCGAGTAGCTTCGGCGGTCAGGAATGTGGTGGCGACTGATACTTGTGCAACGGTAAAGGTCGGCCCAGCCGCCGGTTACAAACATAGGGAGCAATTTATCGTTTTATTGCTATTTCCCCTCGGAAAAGTGCCTTAGAATCGTGCATTTTCGTGCATTTTCGTGCATGAGCCCTGCTGGCGCTTCAGAAACGGGGTGTGGGGATGCGCATCATGCATGAACAATGCACGATGCCCGCATAGCGCACTTGAAGAGGCACGTGGCACATGCTTTCCCCCATCGCGCATATCCCTACACTTGCGCTCTCTCTGGCCCACGACACCTACGAAT
>JAQGHP010000300.1 GCA_028288775.1 Phycisphaerales bacterium
CGATCAGCTCGGGGATCGAAGCCTTCGTCAGATCGAACGGCTTATCCGGCGAGGCCTTGCCGTCCGTGCCCTTGTAGACGATGCGCCAGAAGCGGCCGCGATCCTTGTCGCGGCCGGGGTGGTGCAAATCCACCTCGTAGTGCCCGATGATCCGGTTGTAAAAGTCTGCGATGTACAACGCCCCGTCCGGCCCCAGCTTGATGCATACCGGGCGGAACCACGCATCATCGCTCGCGAGGAAATCCGGCGCATCGTCCGCATGCACCGCCGACCCACGCGGCGTAAGCTGCGCGCGGTTGATCCGACCCGTCACCACGTTCCCCACCAGCATCATGTCGCGATACCCCGGCGGATATTGCTCGGCCACATAATCCACCAGCCCTGCGATCGCGCTCGACCCGTACATGTGATCCGCGATGTCCGGGCCGAAGCCCAGCCCATCATGCGGCTTGCCGAAGCTCGAGTAGTACGCCCCGCGCAGCGTGAGCAGAATCGGCATCGTCTCGCAGTCGCTCGTGTAGAGATTGCCCAGCGGGTCCAGGCACAACCCGAAGGGGTTCACCTGCCCGTGCGTCTGCTGCTCGACGTGCGAACCATCGGGCCGGAAGCGGTAGGTATTGCCCGAGTTGAGCGTCATGCCCGACCCGTCCGTGCCCTTGATGTTCGACGTGTTCTTGAAGCCGTGGACTGCGTAGACGTACCCGTCAAACCCTTCGGTGAACGAGCCAGTCATGCCGTGCGTGTCGTCGTGGGCCTGGCCCGCAATGACGATCTTGCGCTGGTCGGCGACGCCCCCGCCGGTAGTGTCGGCCATCCGCCACACGCCGGGAATGCTATAGACGAGCGCCGTGTCATGCCCCCCCTGCGCCGGCAGCGGCAGCACGCCGACGGGGATGTTCAGATCATCGGCAAACGTGGTGATCTTGCGGGCTTTGCCATCAGGGCCGAAGTCTTCGAGAATCTTCACGCTGTCGCGGGCCTTGTTCTTGCGGTCCTCGGGCGCCGGGAACGGGTACTCGATGGTGTCGGTGACCCAGAGCCTGCCGCGTTCGTCGAAGGCAATGTTGATCGGCTTATGAATCTCCGGCTCGGAAGCGACGAGCTGCGCTTCGAACCCGGGCGGCAGGTGAAATGCCGCGGCTTCGGCCGCCGGCGTCCGCGGCCCCGCCGCGACGACCGCATCCGCCCCCCGCGCCCGCGCCAGGCCAACGAACGTCCCCGTCCCGACTCCGACCGCCATGCCCAACAGAGCAAGTACCCTACAACTGCGCATGCGATTGCTCCCGTAAGTGTGGAACCCGCCCCCGCCCCGGCCGACGACTATTGTGGCGGCATTGCCCATGAGATGAAACCCGCCGCCGAGAACAATACCGGCCAACCCGCCCGCCGGTTGAAAGCGACACTGGCTCACCCGCCGATCAACGTCACTGGCCTCCCGACGCAAGAACGCATGGCGTGAATGATTTGAATGATTGCGAACGATTTTTTTGGGGGAGTATCGGCCCGCCGCCGTTCCCATGCACCACACCCCACGCACGTCAAACCCCGCGCACGGCCCGCTGCACGACCCCCTGCACGAACCATGCACGATGCGCAGCCCCGAACCACATTTTCGATAGCGCCACAGGGGTGTCGTGCACGAGTTTGCACGAAATTGCACGAGCTTTTCGACCCGTTGCAGCAAGATCGCACAACAACCGATTCCCGCGTAGCGCTTCCGCCGCCAAGGCCGGCGTCCCGCCCGCCCGATGTCCCGGAATGTCTCATTTTGTCACAGTTTTCCTGTTTTTCGTTGCCAATACTTGCTAAAAACTTTATAACATTGGCCCCATCAATGTGTTACGGAAATTGGGAAAATGTCATAGTGTGACATTTGTCGTATCATGCCTTCAGGCGGGGGTTTACAGCGATTTTGTGTGAATCGGATCCGAATTATATCGCCTTCGCCGTCTTTGTTTAGCCGGCTCTCCCCTTCGCTGAAGCCGCAGTACGAAATCCTGACATCATCCTAACACGTGCCCCGGTCGCACGCAAGCCATTTTTAGTTTTTTTGCGGCGAAGCCGACAAAAGCTTGGATGAATCCGGCCGGGGGATTCAGGGCGCTGCTGCGCCTGCTCGGGCATGGAGCGATCACGCCCTTCGGCCGCATGGGGCATTGCGCTGTTCGAAAGTGGTCACCGCCTATAGGGGGCGCGCCGCGCGCGGTGTCACTAGAATTCGCGCGACCGTTTCATGGAAAGGGTGCTCCTGGAACTTCACGCCGGGGCAAGCGCAGCGCCGCCCCGGATCTCCTCCGACCGGGGGAACCAGAAGGTAGAGGATTCGTTGTTTACGCTGCCGGATCAGGCGAATGAGCGCGCCCGACTCTGGGGACAAATCGAAACTTTACGAAATTTGCTTGCGGCCCAAGGTCGAGGCCGTTAGCGTGAACGTCCGGACCAAACGCCCAAGGGTTTCGCCGACCGACTTTCCCACAAATTGAAACGCACAGAGGAGAACTGAACATGCTGAAGTGGACTGTTGCCCTATCCTACATTCTGGGCTCGACGGCGGCAGCCAGCACATCGGTTAACCTCGACGTCACCCAGCTTCCCTCCAGCACGGGATGGACGTACCAAAGTCTTGCACCAATTACTCTGCCGCCCGAGTCGCAGGTCTTTTCCGTGGTCACCGGCGCAATCGCCCAGAATTCCATAGGCTTCGGGGAAACCGGCCCCGGATACACCTACCCCCGCACGTCGATCGATCTGTCGCAACCCGTGACACTGCTCGCGCGGGCCCTGGTCACCCAGTCCGAGCCCGTAACGGCCGACAATGGGGCCTACGCCCTTTCCTTCGGAATCGAAACCCTCAGTAACTCAGTCGGATTCGGCCTGGCCAACGACGGCGGAACATTCCGCATTCAGGACAACTCCGGGCAAATTCTCTCCACCGCGATCGACACGTCGCAGTTTCATGATTACCGAATGGTCGCCGACTTCACTGCCGGCACGTACACGCTATTCGTGGACAACGTCCAAATCGGCACGGGCATCGTCGCGGCGGGCGGCGGCCTCGACGCAATCTACTTCGGCGACGGCACACGCTCGTCAAACGCCAAAGGTGAGATCGCCGCTTTCGAAGTGAGTTCCTCGCCTGAGCCCTCTTCGGTGGCCCTGCTTGGCACGGGTGGAATTCTGTTGTTGGCAAGACGGCGGGGTGTGGCGCGGAGATATCGTCTCACGGAGAGCGCGCTCTGAAGGATCGAACGCGACAGGATTGATTGTTCACGCAATCCGTTTCCCCACACCTTTGTCACGCCCTCCGGGGGGACGAGACCCTGGGTGTTGAGTTGACGCTTTGACAGTCACCGGCGGACGGGTTCGCGCCAGGCCCTTCGCGGCGAAGCATCCCTTCCCGCCGAGGACTGCCGGGCGATAAACTGCTCCGGCCGCCGCAACGAGCGGCGATGCCCTTCCCTCGGGGGATTTCAGTGCGAGTCCCGGCCTGAAGCAGTGTTATCCCCCTTCCCGATTCCGCTATCCGTTTTTCAGAGACTCCCGACCCCTTAGGTCCCAATGGTCATCGACTGGAAGCCCGCCCCTTTCCCCTGTCGGCACCTTGCCGTACTCATGTGATGCTGGTCCAATGCACGCGGTTGCCCATCTCATTCCCGTTCGACAAAGTCGGCAGTTCCCGGATCCGGATGCGGCCGACGGAGGGGTCTTCTCATGAGCGTAAGTCATCGAATGTACAACGTCGCGGGGTCGCCGGCCGTTACCGTTGCTTTAATCTGCATTTGTCTTGCGTGGCCGTTATTTGCGGGAGGTTTGGCGCGGGCGGGCAACATATTTGATGACGACTGGACACCGCCCAAGCGGGCGGAAAAGGCGGTGGCCCCGCTCCTCCCGCCGCCGGACGTGTCCAATTCGGAAACCCCCGAGCCGGTTGCAAAGCCGCCGATGCCGCCTGTTGCTTCGCCCGAGGCCGTGGCGGCCCCTCCGGCCCGTCTTCCGCCGCCCTCGCCCTTGAAAGAGGGCCGGCTGCCGGTCCCAGGCAAGACGAGCACGGCACAATCCCGGAAGCTGTTCAAGGAAGTATTTTCCGAGCAGTTAAAGGACCGCTCGGTCCCGGCCCGTCGGAAGCTCGCGCAGGCATTGCTCAATTACGCCGAGAAAGCAAAAGACGCCCCCGCCGACGAATTCGTCCTGTTCACGGGGGCGATCGAGGCCGCGGAGGAGGGCGCGAGCCTGCGCCTGAGTTTCAGTGCGGCGGAGAAACTGGCCAAGGCGTTCGACGTGGATGAATTCGCAACGAAGGTCGAGGCGGCCGCCAAGGTTTGGTCCGCCCCCGCCACGCCGGCCGCGCCTACCGCAAGCGTCGCCAACGTGCAGTCGACCTTCGACGTGATCGACCAACTGGCTTCCGAAGACGACTTTGCCGCCGCAACGGCGTTGGAGGCGTCGCTTCAGCGCGCGGCCGGGAGCATCCGGGATTCCGACTTAAAATCGGCGGTTAAGAACCATTTGCACGATCTCGGGTCCATGCGCGAAGCAAGAGAGAGGCTCGGCCCGGGCTTGGAGAAGCTCAAGCAATTGCCCGACGATCCTGCCGGTAATTTTGCGGTCGGTGCATACCTGTGCTTCACGAGGGGCCAATGGGAAAAGGGGCTGCCGTTCCTGGCTAAAGGCGACGACGCGGTAATGAAAGCCCTTGCGTCGGCTGAGGTCCGCGGCAATGACGACTCGGTGGCTGTGGCGAAGCTCGCGGACGGCTGGTGGGACGCCGCGGCCAAGATGGCGGGATCGAAGCGAACGGCGGTCCTTCAACACGCGGCCGCATTGTATCGTAAATCCGTCGATGGATTGTCAGGCTTGCGGCGGCTTTCGATCGAAAAGCGTCTTAACGACATTCCGACGGCGACTGCCGCCCGTCGTATCGATTTACTCGAAATGCTCGATCCTGCCCTGGACTTCGTAGGGGGTCGCTTACGCTTGGAAGACGGGGCCCTCGCGTGCGACATTTCCGACGTGGCCCGTGTGGAATTCCCATACACGCCGCCCGAGGAATACGATTATCGTGTTTCCTTCACGATCACGAAGGGGAGTGAGGCGGTCAGTCAGATCTGCAGCGCAACGGATCGCCAGTTTAACTGGACGTTCGGGGGATGGAACAACACGATTACTGGATTTGACCTGATCCAGGGGCACACGTGTGAACAACCGGGAAACACGACGGGCAAGCGGAGCAAGAGGTGGTCGGTCAACGGCCAGCGATATACTTCCGTCGTCAAAGTCCGCAAGTCGGGCGTTGAAGGGTATATCAACGATCAACTCATTTCGAGCTGGAAGACGGACTATAGCGATATGAGTCTTCACACCGGCTGGGAGCTCAGACGGTCCAATACGCTGGGATTCGGGGCATACCAGACTGCAATCCAATGCGATTTCGCCGAAGTGATCGAAGTCACGGGCCATGGCAAAACATTGCGTTAGCGACGGAGGGCTTTTTCGTGGATTCGAATCTTCGGAAGCATCGTTCACGGGCGCGGCCGGCCGTAGCCGCGGCAATCGTTTTGACCGGCGTATTGCAGGCGCTAATCATGGGAGGGCCGGCTCGGGCCGGCAACATTTTCGACGACGACTGGACGCCGCCCAAGCGGGCCGAAGCCCCGCGGGAAGGGCCGGTCGTCCCCGTTCCCCCGCCGCCGGATGGGCCCAATCCCGCGACGTCCGAGCGGGTGGCAAAGCCGCCGATGCCGCCTGTGAATCCGCCCGAAACCGTCGCTGCCCCGCCGACGAATGAAGTGCGGAGTCCGATCCCCGACAAGGCGAACACCGCCCGTTGCCGCAAGCTATTCAAGGAAGTTTTTGCCGAGCAGTTGAAGGACCATTCCGTGCCTGCCCGGCGGAAGTTGGCGCAGTCGCTGCTGGACGAAGCGGGCAAGGCGATGGTGGGTTCGCCGGATCGGTTTGTGTTGCTAAACGGCGCGATGCAGGCGGCAGAGGAGGCCAAGAGCCTGCGGATGTGCTTTGCCGCGGCCACGCTGTTGGCGAAGACGTATGAGGCCGATGAGCTGGCCGCGAAGGCCGAGGCGACCGCGAAGACTTTCGCCGGCCCGGCGTCCCCGGCCCTGTCGAACGTCTCGAACGTCGAAGCGTTGATGGCCCTTGTGGATCAACTTGTTGACGAAGACGATTTTGCGACGCTTACGCCGATCGAGGCGGCGTTGCAGCGAGCGATGCCCGCCATTTCCGACGCCGATTTGAAAACGGAGGCGAAGAATCAAATTCGCGAGGTGGCGGCGATCCGCGACGCCCGGGCCAATGTCGCGCCGGCGCTTGACACGCTGAAGAAATCACCCGGTGACCCGACAGCGAACCTCGTCGTGGGAAGCTATCTCTGTTTCGATCGCGGGCGGTGGGACAAGGGGTTGCCGCTGCTGGCCATGTCGAAAGATGCCCCGTTAAGAGACCTGGCGACTGCGGAGCTAATGCAGCGCAGCAACTCGGATGAAACCGTCAGGCTCGCCGACCGTTGGCTGGCTGTCGCGGGCAAGCTCCCGGCTCCGCATCGCAATGGTGCGACGCAACACGCCGCAGACCTGTATCGCGCGGCAAAATCAGGCCTGTCCGGCCTTGAGGCCATGGCGATTGAAAAAAAGCTGTCGAGCATTCCGCCGGGCCGGCTTCGGCGGGTGGACCTCCTCCGACTATTTGATCCGGCGCGCAACGCGGTCAAGGGCGGATGGCGAATGGAGGATAACTCGCTGGTTTGCGAGGCGTCTCAAAACGGCCGGATCGAATTCGGGTATCAGCCGCCAGAGGAGTATGACTTTCGAATTACTTTCACGAGCCCCAAAGACGTGGGCGCCGTGGTTCAAATCTGTTCTTGCGCCGGACGTCAATTTTCCTTCGACGTTGGCGGCTGGGATAATCAGGTTTCGGCATTGGAATATGTGGACGGGACGCCGGGGGTAAACAACAAAACAGCCAGGCGGAAGGATCGCTGGATGGTCGCCAACAAGAGTTACACGGCGGTCGTGAAGGTGCGAAAGGCCGGCGTGGAAGCCTATCTCGATGGTCAGCTCGTCACCAGCCTGAAAACTGATTATTCGGATGTAAGCGTTGCCGACTACTGGCGTCTTCCGCATGAGACCACGGTCGGCGTCGCGACCGACCATACGGTCGTGCATTTTGATCGATGCGAGATTGTTGAAGTTACCGGTAAAGGCAAACTATTATCGCCTTGA
>JAQGHP010000195.1 GCA_028288775.1 Phycisphaerales bacterium
CTGCGAGGTGAATCATTACGAATCGGATGTGACCATCTTCCTAAGTCGCGTAGCCAAACCCGCCTCTGTGAAACCGAGAGTCGCTTGTTTCCCAGACACCAAAATTATCGGGATTGAGACTAGATTCGGTTTCCGACCAGTTGAATCATATGAGCGCTTTCGGAAAATCTTCAGCGGGTTCATCACTACGTTCCACCCACACCGTCAACCGCCCCATCTCGGTCGTGACGTGGACGATTACGTGCCTTCCAGACCCCCATGTTATTTCTTCTGCGGCATGGGTATAGGACGCCCACAGCCAGAGGGCCCACGTCCCTAGGCACAGCAGCAGCGACAGCGCGGACAGGAGCGTGAAGAGGCGGCGGCGCATGGGGGGATAATACCCGCCCTTGCCGTACCGTGCGGCGCGGTAGGATGCGGGGGTAAAGCACTTGCTGATAACTTGGCGTTGTGCTGATTCTGTGGGTGGCCCTGAATATTTTAGCGGCCGTGAAAGATAGCGACATTGATCGCCCGATGATTCCCGTCGTCGTGCTGCTTTCGGCGATTCCGGTGTACTGGCTGGTGTCACGGCCCGCCTGGCAGAAACGGGTCGTGCCGGGTCACTGCAAGGTCTGCGGCTACGACCTCACCGGCAACGTCAGCGGGACGTGCCCGGAGTGCGGGGGGAAGGTAGGATGAGGGGATGCACTGGATCACGTCCCTCAATATCGACGTCATCAAGGGTACATTGACGTTAACAGCAACCGAGGACCCCGAGCGCGGCACGCCTAACGTGGAATACCTCTTCCGAGCAGTAGGCGCGATCCAAGTGGACCGATACCACGATCCGGCGGACAACGTCCTGGGGGATCTCCGACACATCGAGGAAAAAAAGCTGGACAATGACCATTCGCAATTTCGCGTGGATACAGGGGATGCCTTCGTAGTCTTTCAGGCTGCTTCCGAGTACAAAATCGTGAAGCGATAGCCGGACTCAGTTGTCCGCTGATCGGGGACGGGATTTTCAAATTAGGACACTACCCAGCCGGGAGCAACCAACCGCCTGCGGGCGGTTTTTTTATGCGCGGATGGTAGAATCGACCCGATGAAATTCACCCCGGAACAGGCCGCTGATATTCTGCACCAGATTCAGCAGAACCAATGGAAATGGGTAAAGGTCAAGCGCTTTGTGCCGGAAGCCCATACCGGTCTGAATGAAAGGTACGCGGCCCTTGAGAGACACCATACGGAAGAAACGGGCCGCATGATCGAAGTCATCCAAGGATTGTGTGAAACGGTGGGAGGCTTGGCCGCCTGCACAACGGAAGATTCGCCTGCACAACGGGAAGACTAAAAACCGTCCCGTTGTGCAAAGCCGCCCAAACCACTCAACGAAAAACTACTGCGCATCGCGATTGAGGAACTGACGGGAGCGTGAAGAGACGGCGCATGGGGGGATGATACTACCGTTTGCAATTTGGTGCGGCGCGGTAGGATGGCTGGCATGCAACCGCTCGAATACCAATCGTCACGCACGCACGATTTCGCACTGGCTAAGGCGAGAATCGCGTGGTGGATTTTTGGCGTGGCGATCGCCGTCGTCGGTGCAAACTTCTGGCTTGTCTATCCGGCTGCCGCGGATCGAAGTTGGGGTGCGATAAACGTCCTGCTATTCAAGGGACCGACGACCAACCTCTGCATTTTAGTTACATCTCTCGTCCTTACGCCGGTAGTCCGCCACTACTCGCGCGGTGCAGCGGTCATGCCTTACGTTCTCACGTGCGTTTTCGCTCCCATTGCCGCCGTCGTCTTTGACAGCATCTACATCCTTTCGATGAACCTGCATGGATGCTAAGGCCCGCTTCGTATCTACAAATCTGGATTGGTTAGGCACTGTGAGAATTGCGTAAAGTGCATACTTCCGATTTCAAATTAGGACACTACCTAGTCTCACCACTTATCCACCGACTGTGGACGAGGCGTGGAAAACCTGTCGCGTTCAGTCACCGCAAAATTCATTAAACAAATCCAGCGGCGACGTAAGAAAGACCCCTGCTTCCATCGCGGGCGTCACGCTCAGGCTGCCGTGAACCCGGCAGAACTTAGAACGCGACCGGCAGCGTTATCATCGTTGCTCAACGTGTTATCAAACCGGCCGCGGGTCCTTCCCGAGCCAGCGGCCAAGCGGGTCGTCATGGGGCGTCCCGCCCGACTTTTCGGGGGGCGCAAAAGTGAGCGCAACCGCGCAACCGGCGGGTCCTCCTGGCGGTTGCTCCCAAGAGGGTGGGCGATCGGCACAACGTGAGTATTGACGATTCGCCAAATCAAGGGTTGTAGCACGTCGGGCAGGCGAAGCCGGTATCATCCCCCCATGCGCCGCCGCCTCTTCACGCTCTTGTGCGCGCTGTCGCTGCTGCTGTGCGTGCGGACTTCTTCCGCGGGCCAGTTGTCATTGCTCGGGTGCAGCGGTCCCAATGCTTGGCGTGAGATGACCGACGCCGACATCTTCGGATCGTGGTGCGCCTTCTGGGTGCTCTTGCTGCTTGTGCCTGCGGTCTACCTGCTGGCGCGAGCCGGCCACCCGGCGCTCGCGATGCTTCACCTGCTTCTGCTGGCGTTGCACCCGGCTTGGACTGTGAGCGCCTGGCACGGGGACTGTGGCGACTTCAAGCGATTCGCATCGACGTTGTTCGTGGTCGCAGCCGCGGCAGCGGTCCCGGAAGCGGTTGCCGTCGCTATCCTCTTCCGTCGGCCGAGGCCCTGGTACTTTCAACGGCGTCGCCGGGGAAGCGGCCTATGCTCCGCCTGCGGCTACGACCTCCGCGCCACGCCCGACAGGTGTCCGGAGTGCGGGGCCGTACCAGCGGCCAAGGCAGGTAACGACTACAATCGATGACCGAAACTGTCGGTAGTCATGCGCCCACCGCGGGGATACCGGTAGATACGACATCGTGCGGGCCGCATTCTGGGTAAATGTACGGCGAGTCGGAGACGCCGCCTAGGGGCCGGCGGGGTGATCTTTGCCCGGTACTAGGCGACCCGGCGTCGATACTCCTCTACTTTTCGCTCGGTAGTCCGCCACGCGGCGGTTTAACGAGCAGCGGCACTGGCGCAGCCGGCAGGGACCGAGCCAACGCGCCGGCTAGACCGGGTGTTGCCGGCGTTCCAACAGTTCCTTCGGTGCCTTGCCCGGCCGGCCATTGATCGCACCGGGGACGGGGGTGGGTCGGGGATAGTTCGCGTTCGGGTTCACGCGCGACCGCAACATGGCCCGTAGTGCGAGGAGCAGGACGGCGCAGCCCCCGCCGGCGGCGAGCAGGGCGTTGGGCGTCCCCCACCGAATGGCAACTCGCCCGTCCGCCGGGGAGAGGAACCACTGGGGGAAGACCAGGAACAGCCAGCCGATCGCGCCCGCCGCGGCCGCGATCAATGCGAGCTTGCGAAGCGGAGGCGCGACGCGGTTGCGCTGCTCGCGAACCATCTCCGCCTGTACCCAGCCGCACGCGGGGCAGGGGACCACCTCGCCGCCGCCGTCCAGCGCCCGGATCACCCGGGCCTCGGCGACCGCCGCCGCCCGGTG
>JAQGHP010000328.1 GCA_028288775.1 Phycisphaerales bacterium
GGTCAGTTGAACTGACCCAAACATGAGGAGCGATGCCGACGTCTTTCGCGTGAGCAAACATCTCCATCACGTTTCACGTTTTCACGTTTCGGACACCCGCTTCAGTTCCATGTCCACCATCACTCAACCCATCCTCGACTCGCCGGGCCCAGTGCAATCGCACGGCGATCATACACCGCGCCGGATTCTCGGCCGGTTCCATGGCAGTGGCCGCATTGTCATCGGCGGGGGGGTTCTTTTGCTGATCGTGCTGGCGTGCCTCGTCACGCTGCCGCTCACGGGCAATTCGGACGGCCCGCTCTACTTCGATCGGCAGAGCCCATACCTCGCCCGGGTGGGGCCGCAGTTCAATCGGGTCGCGTACGAGCGCGCCAACGGATTGAAGCAAGACCCACTCGATGCCACGTTTTTCGGCCGGATATCGCTTTGGTTCGGGACCGATGCCCATGGCCGCAGCCTGCTGGGGCGGTGTCTGATGGGCGGTGTGATTAGTTTGACCATCGGCATCGCCGCCGCGGCGATATCGGTGGTGCTCGGCGTGGCCGTAGGCCTCTTCGCCGGGTATCGCGGCGGATGGGTGGACTCGCTCCTCATGCGCTCGGTCGATATCCTCTATGGCCTCCCCTACATCCTCCTGGTCGTCCTCTTCAAAATCGCCCTCGAGCCGCGACTCACGAAGCTGGAAGCCATTGGCATGGGGCCACGATCGGCAAATCTCGTCGTCCTCTTTCTCGCCATTGGCCTGGTCAGTTGGTTGACCATGGCCCGCGTGATCCGCGGTCAGGTGCTCAGCCTGCGATCGCTGCCGTTCATTGAAGCCTGCCGGGCCGCGGGCCTGGGCGAATGGCGAATCTTCACGCGCCATCTGCTTCCCAATCTCATCGGCCCCATCAGCGTCTACGCCACGCTCACGGTGCCGCAGGCGATTTTGCAGGAATCGTTCCTCAGCTTCCTGGGCATCGGCGTCCAGCCGCCGATCCCGACATGGGGCCTGCTGGCCAGCGAAGGCCTGATCCCCGGCCTCAACTCGATCCATCACCACTGGTACATGCTGATCGTCCCGTGCGTCCTCTTGAGCGTAACGCTCCTGAGCCTAAACTTCCTGGGCGACGGCCTCCGAGACGTCTTCGATCCCAAGCGGGAGGCCGCGAAGATTTGAAGAATGTATTATTCTCGTGGACGTCCTTGTATTTTTCCCTCCTCCGGTACTCCGGGGGAGGGTAAGGGTGGGGGCTGCGAGGAGGGTTCAATGGTTCAAGGGCATGAACTCTTGAACCTTCAGCTCGTGAATCATTGAACCCTCTGGCCCCCGCCCCAGCCCTCCCCCGGAATACCGGAGGAGGGAGAATGGGACCGCCAAATGTGTTACGCACCTGGATGATGAATCGCGCACACGACGGGCGACATTCGCCGAATTTCGTTTACAATCTCCGCGACATGATCCGACCCTTCACCCTCACGTTCATCGGCGTGCTTCTCGCGATGTCACTCGTCGCCGGGTGCGATCGCAAAAAGGACGATGCCGGGACTTCCAGTTCCTCGACTGCCGTGCCGTCCGCGTCGCCGGCCACCGCCCCCGCGGCTGCGGCGCGCACCTCGGCGATTAAGGTCGGCGTCCCCTATGTCACCCGCGATCAGTACAAGCCCGTCGTCGGCAAGTACGGCGGGCAACTCGTTCGCGACATCCCCGGCGAGCCCAAGAGCTTCAACCCGATCACCGCCGGCGAAACCAGCACCACCGATTTTACCCAGCGGATTTTCCAGGGCCTGACGGACGAAGACCCGTGGACCGGCGCAACGATCCCCGCGCTGGCCGAGAAATGGGAGAACAGCGAAGACGGCCTCACCTGGACGTTCCATCTCCGCAAGAACGTGCAGTTTAACGACGGGACTCCTTTCACCGCAGACGACGTGGTCTTCACGTGGAACGACCTGATTTACGATCTTTCGCGCCCAGCCGGCCAGGACCCGCGATGGCCCTGCTCGATGCGGGATGCGACGACGTTCGGCGGAAAGATCGTGAAGGTGGAGGCGGTTGACCCGTACACGGTGAAGTTCACGCTGCCGCAGAAGATCGCCATCTTCGATCAGCTCGTGGGCAGTCCCAACCTGTGCAGCAAGGCGAAGTACGCGCGCTTCGTGGCGGACGGAACCTTCGGCAGCGCGATGTCGCCCGACAGCAAGCCCGAGGACATCGTCGGCACCAACGCGTTCATGCTCGACGAGTACCGCCGGGGCGAACGGGTGGTGCTGAAGCGCAACCCGCGCTATTGGAAGAAGGACGCTGCGGGCAATTCGTTGCCGTACCTCGACCGGCAGGTCTTCATCCTCGTGCGCGATATCAACGTGATGCTCCTGAATTTCGAGCAGAAGGTGACCGACACCTTCACGCTGCGAAATGGCAAGGACGTGCGCGAGCTGCTGCCCAAGCAGAACCCCGACAACTTCACGCTCTACCAGCTAGGGCCGGCGGGGGGCGCGGAATTCGTCTGCTTCAACCTCAACTCCGAAGCGGCCAAAGCCGGCAAGTTCCCCGAGTACAAAGTCAAATGGTTCCGCGACCCGCGATTCCGCCGGGCCGTCTCCTACGCGATCGACCGCGGCGCTCTGGTGCGAAATGTGCTGAGCAATCTTGGCTATCCGCTCGCGGCGCATTACACGCTCAACCCCGGCTTCTTTCAGTACCCGCAATACGAGCCGTATCCCCATGACCCGGACAAGGCCAAAGCGCTGCTGGCCGAGATGGGCCTGAAGGTGCGCGACGGCAGCGGCATCCTCACCGACGAGCAGGGCAACAAGGTCTCCTTTACCATCAACACCAACTCCGAGAACAACCAGCGCGTGGACATGGCCACGTTCATTTCCACCGACCTGCGGCAGATCGGCATGGAAGTGAACACGCTCCCGCTCACCTTCAACCTGCTGGTGCAGAAGGTGGACGTTTCGTTCGATTGGGAATGCCTGGTCTTCGGCCTGACCGGCAGCCGCGACCCGCACTGGGGGTCCAACATCTGGAAAAGCAGTGCCCGTCTGCACCTGTGGTGGCCGTTCCAAAAGACGCCCAGCTACGACTGGGAAAAACGCGAAGACGACATCTTCGACACCGCGATCGCGGAAATGGATAGGAACAAGCGCAAGGAAATGTACGGCGAGTGGGTCGGCATTCTGTATCGCGAGCAGCCGCTCATTTACACGACGACCACCGAGCGTGTTGTGGCGATCCGCCGCAAGTTCGGCAACCTGTTCCCGTCGCCCTCGCCCTCCCGCACGGCGGCGTTTCATAACGAGGACGAAATCTTCATCCTGGATTCGGCGAAATGACCGCCTACCTGATCCGGCGGCTGCTGTTCGGCGCGGCCCTTATTTTCTTCTCGACGATCGTCTCTTTTACGATCATTCATGCTTCGCCCGGATCTTCGATCGTCACCGATGATCCTACAGTCAGTCAGCAATATATCGAACAGCTCAGGCACATGTACGGGAAGGATGATCCGGGTTGGAAGCAGTATTGCAATTGGCTGGGCCTGAGCCATTTGTTCAGCGCGAAGGCGGGGCCGGGGATTCTTCAGGGCAGTCTGGGCCGAAGCATTCGCTACGCCCAGCCCGTCGCGACGATACTGCCTTCACGAATCAAGGCGACATTGGTTCTTAACATCGTGACGCTGCTGCTTTCGTGGATGCTCGCGATCCCGTTGGGAACCTACGCCGCCGCCCGGCAATACCGATTGCCCGACAAGACCGCAACGCTCTTCAGCTTCGTGGGAATGAGCCTGCCGGGCTTTTTCCTCGCACTGCTTCTGCTATGGCTGTTCGCAAGCCGCGTGCAATGGCTCCCGCCCGGCGGTTTCCGCGATCCGCTCAACCACGACCTCATGTCGCCCACCGGCCGGTTCCTCGATTACCTGCGGCACCTGATCATCCCGGTTACGGTTTTGACTTTCGGCGCGCTGGCGGGGCTGCAGCGCATCGCCCGCGCCAACATGGTCGAGACGCTCGGCATGCAGTACATCACCACCGCACGGGCCAAGGGGGTGTCCGAGCCGCTCGTCATCTTCAAGCACGCCTTGCGCAACGCCGTTAATCCGCTCATTACACTTCTCGGGTTCGAATTCGCCGCGTTGTTCGGCGGGGCGGCGCTGCTCGAGAACGTCATCAATTTCGACGGGATGGGAAAGCTGCTGCTCGACGCGCTCCTCAACAACGACACGGAGCTCATCATGGCGGTGTTCCTGATCGGCAGCTTCATGCTCGTTCTCGGCAATCTGGTCGGGGAGATTCTTCTGGCGTGGGTGGACCCGAGGATTAGCCATGCCTGACCCGACGGCCACCGAGGAAACTTCGGCGGGCCTGGACCCGACCCGTCCGGCCGCGCCGCAGGAGGCCGCCGAGAGCGGCGCTCTCGACGTCCGCCCGCGATTCGAGGGGCCGTTGCGGATCGCCTGGCGGCGATTTCGGCGACACCGTCCGGGCCTGGCCGGGCTCGCCATCCTCGTGCTCCTTTACGCCGTCGTTGTTCTCGCCGACTTCATCTCGCCATACACCTATAAGTCCGAAGCGCGCGAGCTGCTTTGGGCGCCGCCCAATTTGCACTTCAGGGATGACAGCGGCTTTTCCCTCCGCCCGTTCGTCCATCCTTTGCAAATCCAGACGGATCCTACGACGTTCGTCGACGTTTCCATTGAAGATCAGTCGCAAAGGCTTTATGTCCGTTTCTTTGTGCATGGCGATCCCCATTCGTTCCTTGGCTTTATCCCCACCACGATCCATCTCTTTGGCGTTGATCCCGTTACCCCCGCCTTGCGATCACAAGGTTACTTCTCGCGTGTCTACCTAATGGGCGCTGACAACTCCGGGCGCGATATTTTCAGCCGGCTTTGTTACGGCTCGCGCATCTCCATGACGATCGGATTGCTCGGCACGGTGTTCGTCCTGGTGATCGGGCTCGCGGTCGGCGGGGCGATGGGATATTTCGGGGGGCGCATCGACGATCTGCTCTACAGCTTCAGCCAGATGGTGCTGTTGCTGCCGGGCTTTTACCTGCTGCTCATGCTGCGCTTCGCGTTCCCCTCGAACATGGGGTCGATCAAGGTCTACTTCGCGATCATTCTGATTCTGTCCGTGGTCAGTTGGCCCAGCTTTGCGATGGTGATCCGCGGCATGGTGCAGTCGATCATGCAGGAGAGCTACGTGCTCGCCGCCCGTGCCGTGGGACTGGGCCACGCCCGCATCATCGCCCGGCACATCCTCCCGAACACGACGAGCTACGTGATCGTCACCATGACCCTCAGAATCCCCGCCTACATCCTGGGCGAATCTGCACTGTCTCTGCTGGGCCTGGGCATCTCCGAGCCGGATCCCTCTTGGGGAAACATGCTGCACGGCGCGATGGACATCGTCGAGCTGAACCAACACCCCTGGGTGCTCTGGCCCGGCGTGTT
>JAQGHP010000352.1 GCA_028288775.1 Phycisphaerales bacterium
ACGCCCGGCTCTGGTCCGCGTGGCACAGCCGCCCCCGGCTGTGTCTTTAATTTCCGCCTGCGGCGGACTCACAGCCGGGGGCGGCTGTGCCACATCAAATCACGGCCGGGGCGGCTGCGTCACATCAAACACAGCCGCGGGCGGCTGTGCCACCTGTTGCACGTAGGCTACACTTCCCGCCCTATGGCCGCCCCCGATCTCGACGCACTGATCTTCGATACCGTGCCCAGCATGGTCATCGTCCTGGATCGCGCCGGGCGAATCGTCCGTTTCAATCGCGCCTGCGAGCAGGTCAGCGGCTACGACCGTCGCGAGGCGGTCGGCCGGGTTTTCTGGGAGTTTCTCCTCCCGGCCGAAGAGGTGGAGAAGGTCAAGGCGCTGTTCGCGCAATTGGCGGATGGACGATTCCCGACGAAGCTTGAAAGCGCTTGGATCGCCAAGGACGGGGCGAGCCGCGCGATCGCGTGGTCGAACACCGCATCACTGGATTCCGGCGGCGAGTTGGAATTCGTGATCGGCACCGGGCGCGAAGTCACCGGCCGATCCGGCGCGGAGCGCGACTTGCTCGAAAGCGAGCGGCGGTATCGCACCATCGTCGAGACCGCCATCGAAGGCATTTGGGTGATCGACGCCGAGGGCCGCACGACTTACGTAAATCAGAGCATGGCCGGCATGTTCGGCTACGCACCGGCGGAGATGCTGGGCCGCTCGATGTACGACTTCATGGACGACCGCGCCCGCGTCGAGGCCGAGGCGAACATGGAGCGCCGCCGACAGGGGATCACCGAGGCCCACGAGTTCCGTTTCCGCCACAAGACGGGGTCCGACGTGTGGACGCTGCTCAACGCCAATCCGCTGTTCGACGAAGGCCGCTTCATCGGCGCGCTGGCGATGGTGGCCGACATCACCGGCCGCAAGGAAACGGAATGGGCCTTGCGCGAAAGCGAGGAGCGCTTCCGCGCCCAGCACGACAACCTCCCGCTGCCCACGTTCACCTGGCGGCGGGCGGGCGATGATTTCACGCTCATTACCTACAACAAGGCTGCCGAGGAAATGAGCGGCGGGACCGTCGCCAAACTTGTTGGGATCAGGGCTTCGCAGATGTTCGCCAGCCAGCCGCAGGTCGCCGAGGATATGTTTGAGTGCGCCGCGAGGCGGGAGCCCGTTCGCAGGGAAATGCGCTACACGATGCAATCGACGGGGAAGGAGATGGACCTGGCGGTCACCTACGCGTTCATCCCGCCGGACCTGGTGATGGTCCACACCGAAGACGTCGGCCCGCGCCGCCAGGCGGAGCGCGAGCTGCTGGCATTGAACCAGACGCTCGAACAGCGGGTGGCCGAGCGGACCGCGACGCTGAGCCGCCAGACTCAGATTTTGCAATCGGTCCTCGAGAGCATGGGCGACGGCGTGCTGGTGTCCGACGAGCGCGGGAAATTGTTGCTGGACAATCCCGCTCTGGCGCGGATGACCGGCCAGAGACGGATAACATCGTCCGAAGACCTTGAAGCCCGCGCCAGCACCCGTCGATTGTTTAAGGCGGACGGCGTTACCCCTTATACTCCGTACGAACTGCCGATTTTCCGGGCGATTCGCGGCGAATTTGTCCCTGACGAACAAATGTGCTTCCGCCACGCAGGCCGCCCCGACTCGTGGGTCAGCGTCTCCGCCACGCCCATGCGCGACGAGCACGGGGCCCTCCGCGGCGGAGTGGTGGTCGTCCGCGACATGGCCGAGCGCCGGCAGGCCGAGGAAGCCCTCCGCGAGCGCGAACGCCATTCTCGCGAGCTGGCCGAATACAACCGCCTGCTGATCACCGAGGTCGAACATCGCGTCGGCAATAACCTGGCGGGGCTCATGGGCCTCGTGGAATTGATGCGCTCGCGCGCCGCCAGCGTGCCGGCCTTTGCCGATGCGATGCAGCAACGACTGCGGGCCATGGCGCAGACGCACCATCTTCTTTCCGACAGCGGCTGGAAATCGGTGGCGCTGCGCACGCTCGCCCTGACGGCCCTCGACACCGGCCGCGACCCGGCCCGCCCGCCGACCGACGAGTGCGTGGAGGGGCCGGACGTGGAGGTTTCCCCGTCGCAGGCGCAAGCGCTCAATCTCATTTTGTTCGAGTGGTACACCAACAGTTGTAAATACGGCGCGCACGCGGTGGCGGGGGGCACGCTGCGCATCGCGTGGCAACTGAGCAACGGGAGCCCGGCGGGCAGGAGGGTGAAGCTGACCTGGACGGAGCGGAACGGCCCGCCCCCCCGGCTGCCCCCCGTGCCGTCGCTCGGGACGGAACTGGTCCACGCGTTCGCCACCCGCGAGTTGGGCGGCACATGCACCATGCGCTTCCCGCCCGAAGGCGCGGAGCACGTTATCGAATTCTCGACTACGCGGTAAAGCGCCGCGGCGTCGCCGGGAGCGATTGAGAGGCCGCTCCCCAATTTTCGTGGCACGGGCGGCCCGCCCGTGGGCGGTACTCCGCCGGATCGGCGACTACGCCGGCCGACCTGAAATTGTGTGGCACAGCCGCCCTCGGCGGTGTCTTTGCTTCCCGCCTGCGGCGGAAACACAGCCGAGGGCGGCTGTGCCACACTTGGTTTTCTTCGATGCGAGTACGGATCGAATGTCACGGAGTACCGTGACCAATGGGCGAGCCGCCCATGCCACAAAAGACGCTTAGATCACTTGTTTTTCCGCCGGTACCTTGCAACTTCCGCCGGCACAGGCATCGGGCTTGAACCGGGAGAGCTTGGGCCGAACCGCCGCGAAAATGTTGTACCCCAGCAGGGCGGCGGGGCGGGTCACGCGCCAGCGCAAAAGCCTCGCGAGCCAGTTCCACCCCGCGGCCTCGTACACCTCGGCGAAGACATCCACGCCGCGGACGATCGACCCATCCGGCCGGACGGCGTGCATGGCCCCCACAACCTGCGGCAACGTGAGGCCGTACTTTCCCGGGTCGAACGCCGGGTCGGCGATGTCCTCGAACGCCATTAACCCGCGGGCGTTTCGCCTTTCGAGCATCGCCACCTCCCGCGAACAGAGCGGGCACTGCCCGTCATACAGCATCTTGATTCGCCAGTTCGGCTCGGCCGTCGCCATGGCACATCTTAGGCGCGGGAAAAGGAACCCTTTGCCGCACGAAATGCGGTCCGTGGCCGCGATCGAAACTGAAGCCAACAATAGCCCACGGGACGGCGCGCGGCCCAATACGAATTCAACAATGTTCATGAAGGAGACCGTCATGGGAAAGCTTGAAGGAAAAGTCGCCCTCGTCACCGGCGGCAACAGCGGCATCGGCCTCGCCACCGCCAAACAGTTTGCCGCCGAGGGGGCGCGGGTGTTCATCACCGGGCGTCGCCAGACGGAACTCGACGCTGCCGTGAAGCAGATCGGCGGCAACGCATTCGGCATCCAGGGGGACGTCTCCAACCTCGCCGACCTCGACAGACTTTATGAAGTTATCGGGCGCGAGGCAGGCCGGCTCGACGTGCTCTTCGCCAACGCCGGGGGCGGCGAGTTCCTCCCGCTCGGGCAGATCACCGAGCAGCATTACGACAAGACGTTCGGGATCAACGTGAAGGGCGTGCTGTTCACCGTGCAAAAGGCGCTGCCGCTGATGCCGGACGGGGCGTCGATCGTGCTCAACGCCTCGATCGTCTCCATCAAGGGCGTGCCGGCCTTCAGCGTGTACAGCGCCACGAAGGCGGCGGTGCGGTCGTTCGCGCGGACGTGGTCGGTGGACCTGAAGGACCGCAAAATCCGCGTGAACGCGGTGAGCCCCGGCCCGATCGCGACTCCAGCGATCGACGTGCTGGCCGGCGGCAAAGAGCAGGGCGATGCGTTCAAGGCCGGCATGGCCGCAACCGTGCCCATGGGCCGCGTCGGCGAGGCCGACGAGATCGCCAAGGCCGTCGTCTTCCTCGCCTCCGACGACAGCAGCTATATCACCGGCATCGAACTCTTCGTCGATGGCGGCATGGCGCAGGTCTGAGCACGCGCCTCGCGTGATGCGGATTGATCGCGCGGGAGGGCCAGGTTTCAAACTTCCCGATCCACTGCCGCGGCGATGCGACGGATCGCGCCCATCATATCCTTGAACATCGGCGGCGTGATCGACTGCGCGCCGTCCGTCAGGGCATGCTCGGGATCGTTGTGGACTTCGATGATGAGCCCATCCGCGCCTGCCGCCACGGAGGCCCGGCACATGCTGTCCACGAGATAATTCTTGCCCGTCCCCTGGCTCGGATCGACGATCACGGGCAGGTGGCTCACCTTGTGCAGCGCCGGCACCGCGGCCAGGGCCAGCGTGTTGCGGACGTATTCTTCGTAAGTGCGGATGCCGCGTTCGCAGAGCATGACGTTGGTGTTTCCCTTGGCCATGATGTACTCCGCGGCCAGCAGGAATTCCTCCAGCGTCGCGCTCATCCCCCGCTTGAGCAGCACGGGCTTGCTCTGCTCGCCGACAGCGTTGAGCAGGTTGAAGTTTTGCATGTTCCGTGCGCCCACCTGCAATACGTCTGCATATTTTGCGACCAGATCGACCTGCTCGACCGCCATCACTTCGGTGACGACCGCGAGGCCCGTCTCCTGCCGGGCGAGGGCAAGAAGTTCGAGGCCCTTTTCGGCCAGGCCCTGGAAGGAGTAGGGGTTGGTCCGCGGCTTGAAGGCCCCGCCGCGAAGACCGGTCGCGCCCGCTTCCTTGACGGCGTGGGCGATCTCCAGGAGCTGCGCCTTACTCTCCACGCTGCACGGCCCGGCGATGACGGAGATTTTCTTGCCGCCGACGGTGGGGCCGTCCTTTTTGCCGAGGATGAAGGGGACGACCGAGCGTTCCTTCTTGATTTCGCGGGAGGCCATTTTGTAGGGGGCGAGGATGGGGACGACTTTTTCGACGCCCTCGACGCTTTCGAACGCCGAGCGGTCCTTGTTGCGGTCGTTGCCG
>JAQGHP010000354.1 GCA_028288775.1 Phycisphaerales bacterium
AGGAGTCGAAGTCTCCGCCGGATCCGGAGAAGTTCGTGTCGCCCTGATTGGGGTTTGAGCCGAAGTCACCGCCGGACGCGGCCCCTCCGGTGGAGGAGGCGCCGCCGCCCCTGCCGCTCAGACGGTCGTATCCCCAGGCGCCCAGGGCGCCCCCGAGGAGTCCGCCGAGAATGCCGCGGCCGAATCCGCCGCCTCCTCCTCCGCCATATCCACCGCCGGGTCCGTAACCCTGCTGGTATCCGCCTCCGGGCGGATAGCCACCGGGCGGGGGTGGCCCGCCGCCGTACCCGCCGCCAGCGCCGCGGCTGCTATTGAAAGCGCGGATGATCAGAAACACGATCAGCAGCACGCCAATCCCGAGACAAACCAGGCCCCCGACCGGGAAGCCGCCGCCGCTGGTTCTGGCGGAAGGCGGGTAGTAGGGCGTTGGGCTTTGGGCGCTTCCCGAAGAGCCGCTGCCGGAAGGAGTGTTGCCGTAGGAACTCGCCCCGGCGCTGCCGAGGTTCTGGTCCATCCGGCTCTGAATGAATTTCAAGCCGGAAAGCAGGCCGTCGTCATATTGTTGCTGCTTAAAATATCCGAGCATCGTCGAGACGAGCTGGTTCCTGTCGCTCTCCGTAAAGGCCTTTTGTTGAGTCTCGTTGCCGATATCGGCTTCCAAATGGCCGGGGGTCTTGGTGGCCAGGATCACGATTCCGTTGACATGCTGTGAGCGGCCGATCTCCCTTGCCCATTGCTCGAAAAATTTTTGCTTTCCCAAACTCTGGAATTTCGCCTGCAAATTGTCCGGGATCGACGTGTACGTCTGAACCAACACGTCTTTCTTATGACGGCTCTTGATGTCCTGAATGATGCGATCGGCCTGCGAAACCGCGTCGCTGCTGAAGAACTGTCCATCATCCTGGACGCCGGACGACGCCGCACGGGCGCTCCCCGCGAACGCAAACACCCCGGCGGCGCACGCCAGCAGCGGTAAAATCAATGTGAATAGGCGACGCATGGTGGTTCTCTCCGTTCGCGTTTGAAGCAAAGTCATTTGTTCTTCTCCGCGCCGCTGCCGGCGTCAGGCTTCACCGTCGGCTCTACTGGCGTGCCGGCGTCCGGCGTTTTCGCATCCTTCGTTGTGGGCGCAGTCGGCGTAACCGGAGGCTCGGCCGCGGGGGCCGTCGCCGGCTTATCTCCCGTGTTTTTCTCTTGCGTGGCCGGTCCCGCGTCGTGTTTGGCCGCAGGCTGCGTGGCGGGCGTGACGGTCCGATGGCCGCCGTGCGTGTTCTCGTCGATGCGCTGGAAGGCGAAGTTCAACCCGTCGAGCAACCCCTGGTCGTGCTGGTTTTCGCGGAAGCGGGCGAGCATGAGGTCGCGCATTGCGTTGCGGTCGGCGGGAGTGAAGGCCTTGCTGCGCACGGTCTCATTCCCAACGCCGACTTGTAGCCGGCCCGGGTCTTTCACGATGAGGACGAAGATGCCGTTGGTCCCGTTGCTGCGCGCTTCCTGCCGGAGCCAGTTCTCGTAGAATTGCTCCTTCTCCTCCGCGGCCAGGCGCGGCTTCATTTTGTCGGGGATTTGCGCGAATGTTTCCACCATGACGTCCTTGCCGAATTTCTGCTTGATCTGCTGAATGATCCCGTTGGCCTGCTCGACGGTCGCCGGGGTAAAGAAGTGCCCGTCGTCCCGCACTTCCGGATCAGCCGCCCGCGCCCGGTTGCCGGCCAGCGAGAGCATCGCGACAAGTGCCAGGGCCCAGATCATCGCCCGCGATTTTCGATGCGCATTCAACATGAACCTGTCTCCAGTCTGCCGCGGGTGACTCCGCAAGTACCCCGCTGCAATGAGGGTATCCCCATTTGCTCCCCCTTGACCATGCAAAAAACTGCCTGCGATTATAAGAAGGAGAGTTGTACGGCACGCAAGTTGCGCGGCATTTTCCCGAACGGGCGGCCCCATGTGCGAAACATCCCACGGCTCCGTACGCCCCCGTAACCGTTCACTGCACTTCCAGTGAACCCACCGCCAAGCCCGCCAGCCTCCTCCCATCACGTTTCACGTCTTCACGTTTCAGCCTCACGTTTCAGCCTCACGTTCCACGCCCCATCTCAATTCGCCGTTCCCGCGGCCCAGTCGGTTCGATCCGCACGGCGACGTGATCCCTGGGCAACAGTTCGCTCACCCGGCTCGCCCATTCCACGATCACCACGCCACCCTGTTCCAGCAATTCCAAAAACCCGATGCCCTCAAAATCCTCCGCGCCATGCACGCGATAGGCGTCGAGGTGATAGACCGTCAGCCTCCCGGTGTCGTAGACGTTGAGCAGCATAAACGTCGGGCTGCTGACGCTCCGCGGTTCGCCGCCCAGCCCGCGAACGAGTCCCCGCACGAACTGCGTCTTGCCCGCGCCCAAGTCGCCTTCGAGCGCGATGCACTCTCCGCCATTGAGCGATCGCGCAAAGTCCGCTGCGATCTTTTGTGTCTGCGCGGGGCTGCGGGACAAGTGCGTCACGTTGCGGATTGTCGTGACAGGACCGCCGTGCGACAAGCGGCTGATTCGACTTGCGGCAGCCCTTCCAGCGGTGGTACGCTTGCTTTCGCACATTGCGAGGGGTGCCATTCATGATTAGATGGGAAGAACGGTCCGGATTCTGGGCCCGGGCGATGGCAGGTGCGACCGATCTGCTCGCAGCCCTTGTGCTCTTGCTGATTGTCAGCGTCACGATGACGGTCGCAGGCGAAACGCTCGCGCCCCGGACGCAGAAAGCGATCGGCGGCGGCGCTTTATGCGTTCTGTGGCTCCTTTACAGCAGCACGGAATTCATCTTCGCGGGGACGCCCGGAAGATTGCTGTTGGGACAGCGCATCGCGCGCCAGAATGGATTTCGCCCGGACAAGTGGATGCTGTTCTTGCGGTGGTCAACTAAACAAGCGCCGGTGATCGTTGCGTTGATCGACCTATTCCTTCCAAGCGCTGCATTCTCAATATTGCAAGGCTTGCTCCAGGGACTTTTGGCGGTGGGGCTGCTGGCCATATTAAACGACGACCGGCTCTCCTGGCACGACCAATGGGCCGGCACCGCAGTCTGGAGGACGCGACGCCGCCTCCAGCCGCCTCCCCTGCCTGGCGTCCCGCCGCCCATGTCGGCGATGAGCCGTTGACCCCCTCTGCTACAATCCCCCCATGCCCGGCGAGTTTGATCTCATCGACTGGATCCGTTCTCAGCACAAGCCCTCAGATTTCGTGCCCGTGCCACAGGGGGATGATCTGGCCGTCCTGAAATGGGACGCGGCGGACCTGCTGCTCGTCGGCGTGGACCAGGTGCTCGACGGCGTACATTTCGACTCGGCGGTTCATTCGCCGCGGCTCATCGGACGCAAGGTGATGAACCGCAACCTGTCCGACTGTGCGGCGATGGCCTGTCTCCCCGCGGCGGCGGTGGCGACGGTGGCGCTGCCGCGGGGGGTGGGGATCGACTATGCCAAGGAACTCTACCGCGGGCTGCGCGACGCCGCCGACCCGTTCGATTGTCGCCTCGTCGGTGGGGACACCGCCTCCTGGGACGGCCGCCTCGCCTGCACGGTGACCGTGCTGGGCAGGAGCGCGGGCGTCGCCCCGATTCAACGCGGCGGGGCCAAGCCCGGCGACGGCATCTACGTCACCGGCCCCCTCGGCGGCAGCATCCTCGGCCGCCACCTCACCTTCGCGCCGCGCGTCCACCTCGCCCGCGAACTGGCCCGCACTCGGCTCGTCACCGCGATGCTCGACCTGAGCGACGGCCTCTCCCGCGACCTGCGGCACATCTGCTCGCAGAGCGGTGTCGGCGCGACGATCGACGCGGACGCCGTGCCGATCCACGCGGACGCGCTCGAGCTTTCCCGGCAAGACGGCCGCGACCCGCTACTGCACGCTTTGCATGATGGGGAAGATCACGAACTGCTGTTTACCGCATCGGCCGATCCGGACGTGCGCGGGGTCGTACGTGTCGGCACGATCACCGCCGACGCCGGCATTTGGCTCCTTCGCGGCGGCGTCCGCGAGCCACTGTCTGCCGAGGGATGGCAACATACATTGTGAATGGTTCGTGGATCGAATTGCGACATCATGCCTGGTATCACCGGGGTGGTCGACAGTTTTCGGCGGGTCCGTCTTCCTTTCCCTCCTCCGGTACTCCGGGGGAGGGTTAGGGAGGGGGCTCGCGAGGAAGGTTCAAGGGTTCATGGGAGCATGAGCCCTTGAACCCTTCAGCCTTTGAACCTTTGAACCTTCCCGCCCCCACTCCAGCCCTCCCCCGGAGTACCGGAGGAGGGAGAAAGGCGCCCGCCGAAAACCGCCACGCACCCGTCGTACCAGGACATATGCCACTTTACCGTTGACACCGGTTAGGGACGGCGTCACGATATCGTCTCCCTGTTATGTGGACAGGCAGCCGCTCCGGCTCCGGCTGTGCGCCCAAGCTCGCGACGTGTCCCGCGTTCGTTCGCACCGGGACACGGGTCGTTTCTTCCGCTTCGCGCCGCAATCGGCGCGGGGAGTGCCGTCCATGCCCGTTTCCTATCCCGCCCGGTCACTTGCCGCGTTCGTCATTTTGCTCTCCGCGTTTTCCCTGTCAGCGCGCGGGCAGGTTTTTGTCGGCGGGGGCGGCGTGCCGGGGGTCATGATCGACACGGATGGTTTTGTCCACTCGCGCGAAACCGATGACAAGGACGCGCTCGCCGCCGCCCGCCAGCAGCGCCCCAAGCCGGGATCGCCCTCGGCCGATCAGAAGGAAACTCTCGCTTACGTTTCCCTGCCCAAGCTTTTTGCGGACGCCAAGGTCCGGCTCGATGCGGGCAAGGAATTGCCGGATGAAGTACGCTACCTCGGCGGCATCACGCAACTGCGATACGTCTTCGTTTACCCGGAAGAGAAGGACATCGTAATCGCCGGCCCGGCGGAGCAATGGGCCCTGAACGGGCAGACCGCGATCGGCACGCGCACGGGCCGGCCGGTGTTGCAGTTCGATGATCTGGTCGTCGCGCTCCGCGCGGCGCACGCGGACAACGGGCAGTGGTTCGGCTGCGGCATCTACCCCGACGTCAAGTCGCTGGAGAAGGCCCACGACATCGCCACACGCATGGCCGGCCGACCGCGCAAGGAGCGGAAGGCAGCGCTCGAGGCGGCGCTGGGACCGCAGGAAGTCCGCGTGTTCGGCACCGCCGCGGATACGCGGCTGGCCACCATCTGCGTGGCCGCGGATTATGAGCTGAAGCGGCTGGCGCTGGGGATGGACTCACTGCCCTCCGTGCCGATGGGGAACGCGGTGGACAACTCGCGCTCCGCGGCCAACAAGTTCTGGTTCAAGGCCGCGTACGACCCGCTACTGGTCTCCCGCGACGGCAACTCCTACGAGATCCGCGGCCAGCGGCTGGCGATCGAGTCGGGGATGTTCGACTTCGACCCGCGCGGCGCGACGGAGAAGGCGAAAGCGTTCGCCGAGAAGTTCACGAAGCAAATGCCCGCCGTTGCCAGGGCGGTGCCGCTCGTGGCCGAGTTGGAGAACATCGCCGACCTGTCGCTCCTTTCGCACCTGATCCGCCGCGACCACCTGGCCGAAAAGGCCGGCTGGAGCGGTCTCGCCTGGGCGCTCGACGCCGGCGCCTGCCCGGTCGCCAAAGTCCCCACACCGCGGACGGCCCAGACGCTGGTGAACTTCACCAACGGCAGCATGGTGGCAGGGGGCGTGTCGATGGCGATTGGCCCCTTCGTTTCCGAAAAGTCCCGCGAGACCGACGAAAAGCAATCGCTCGACACCCCCCGGAAAGAGTCCGACGCCTCCCGAAAGAAATAGGGGACTGAAAGACTTATGGGGATCGCGAAAGAGATTTCCTACGCCTGATTGCGCGTCCTCATTGTGCATCAACCCGACGGTGGCGGCGTGGTATGCATGATGCGGCGGCGTAGGGCCGCCCATGCGCGGCCCGGGCCGCGATTTCATATCCGGGAAGGGCGAGGATGAAGCTATGAATACGATTCGGGTGACAACCCTTGTGATGCTCATCGGGACTGTTTTCGCGGCGGCGGTTTTTGCGGATGAGCCAAAGCCCAAGGCCCCGCCGGCGGCTGCCCCCGCGGAGGTGCAGGCGGACGGGTCGCTGCTTTTGACGCCGCTGGGGGCACGGCTGCACGGAACCAAACTGCGCGTGGAGAAGTTGCCGACGCCGGTCATCGTCAATTGGGTGGACCCGATCGAAAACGTGGAGTGGGTGAAGGCGGTCGCGAAGAAGGGGAAATACGAGGTCGAGATTACCTACTCCTGCCCGCCCAATGCCGGCGGCGAGTTCGTCGTCGCCGCGGCGGCCAGCAAGGTGACCGGCCACACCGAAAACACCGGGAACTGGCAGACCTTCCGCACCGTGAAGCTCGGCAGCGTCACCGTCCTCAACGACCAGACGACTGTCGCCCTTCGCCCGACCGGCGCATTCAACCATGCACTCATGGACGTCCGCTCGGTCAAGCTCACGCCGATGCCGGAAGAGAAGCCAAAGAAATGAACTCGGTCGGAAGTGAACGCAGAATCACCGAGGCGATGAAAAAAACGCCCGGCGAATTACTTGTTTTGTGAGCCGTCATCGAGAGGCTTTGACAGTCGCGTTCAATTCGCCGAAGCCGCCCGACCCTTTCTTGTTTCACCCGGCAACCACGTCAATGCAGAGAATGTAGAGCTTCGTGTTGTTCGCGTCGCGAAAGCAGGTGGAGATCGTGCGGCAGACGTTGCCGCTGGCGAGCGACACGTAGGGGTCGGTCGTGTACTTCTGCAGCTCCACGTCCAGCAGCACGTAATAAAATTCCTTGAGCGAGTGATCGGCGCCCTTGGCCGCGGGGCGGAACATCAGCCGGCCCTTGGGCCGCGTGCCGCGGGCGGGGCAGATTGTGTCGGTCACCTGCGTGCCCGCTTCGTCCAGCACGTACAAGGCTTCCACCAGCGGGTATTGTCGCCCCACTTTGTCCAGCACTTCGTCGAAGTACGGCACGCTTGTCGTCGCCAGCTCGCAAAGGATTTCATTCAGCACGATCGCATACCGGCGGTGCTGGAGCTTGCGGGCGTTGATCTTCTGCACCATGTGGCTCTTGTAGCGGCTGGCCAGATGCTGCACCGCGGTAACGTCGAGCGAACCCACCAGGCTTTGCGCGCTTTGCGGGCGGGCCAGATGAAACCCCTGCAGCAGGTCGGCCCCCAGTTCCAGCACCGCCAGCGCCTCGGCTTCCGTCTCCACGCCCTCGGCCACTACCAGCGCCCCCAGTTTTCGCGCCAGATGCGCCAGCGACT
>JAQGHP010000429.1 GCA_028288775.1 Phycisphaerales bacterium
GCGCCGGTTGCGCAGGGGCGGCAGATAGATGCTCACGACGTTCAAGCGATAAAAGAGATCTTCGCGGAAGGTCCCGCGGGCGACTTCTTCCTGAAGGTCGATGTTGGTCGCCGCGATGACGCGCACGTCGACTTTCACTGTTTGCGTATCGCCGACGCGTTCGAACTCGCGCTCTTGCAAGACCCGCAGCAGCTTCACCTGGAGCGTCGGCTCGAGGGTGCCGATCTCGTCGAGAAAGATGGTTCCCCCGTCCGCGGCTTCAAAACGGCCGATCTTGTCGCGGATAGCGCCAGTGAACGAGCCCTTCACGTGGCCGAAGAGTTCCGATTCGAAGAGAGTGCCCGCCAGCGCCCCGCAGTTGACTCGAATGAACGATTTTTCCTTCCGCGGCGAGTTGTAGTGAATGGCCTTGGCGATCATCTCCTTGCCGGTGCCGTTCTCACCAAGGATCAAAACGGTCGCCCGCGAATTGGCCACCTGCCCGACCACCGCGAAGACGTCGTGCATGGCGGGGGAGTCGCCGATGATGTTCTCGAATTTGTAGCGGTCGCGCACCTGCGCGCGGAGCTGCGCGTTCTCTTCGAGCAGCTCTTCCTTTTGGCGCATCACCATCCGGTTGATCTGGATGGCCTGCCCGAGGAACGCGCCGATGATGTCCAGGAACTTGGCGTCGTTGCGAAGCTGTTCTTCGCTGGCGAAGGGCTTGTCCACTGACAGCGCGCCCGCCGTCCGGCCCTCGATCTTGATCGGGACGCATACGAAGCTGATCGGCTCGGTGTTGTCCGGGGCCACGCGGCCGGTGCGATTGAGGAAATCCGGCTCATTGCGCACGTCCAATATGATCCGGGCCCGCCCGTTCGCCACCACATTCCCGGTGATGCCTTCCCCGATGGCGTACTTGCCTCTTTCCATTTCCTCGGGAGTGAGTCCGATTGCCGCTTCCGTGCGCAGTCGGCCGCTGGACTCATCAAGGAGAACCAAAGTCCCGCGGCGCATAGATAGCTTGTCTGAAATGATTTGCATCACTTGGCCGAACGCCGCCCGGAGCTCCAGCGTGGAGGAGAGGAGCCGGCCAATGTCCGTCAAAATGGACAATTCCTGGTCAGTGCTGCGGATTACCGCCGGGAGATTAAGCGATGTCTCGGAACTCATGTCTATAATCTATGCACCGAACGGGGGAATGGCAAGATTGGTTGCTGGTTGCTGGTTGTTAGTTGCTGGTTCGAGTTCGAAGGAAACCTACCAGCAACCAGTAACTAGCAACTAGCAACCAGCAACCAGCAACCAGCAACCAGCAACCAGCAACCAGCGACCGACTTTCCCCCTTATCACGTCTGCACCATTTATCGCCGATATACCGTGTGGGCGTAGTAGCGCATCGCGTCTCACCGCGGTGAGGTCATGGGCGTGCGACAGTTTTTTTCCAACACTTCACTGCGGACGCAGATCCTCACGCTGGGCGCATTTTCGGCGCTTATCACGGCAGCGGGTGCGGTAATCTCCATGACATGGACGGGCGAGCAGACCCCGGCCAGCTTCGGCCCGTGGACCTTCTTCCACTGGCGGCTGACCATGGCCGTGCTGGTAGCATCCCTTCTCGGTCTCGTGCTGATCCTCCTGGCGGTGAACCGGGTGATCCGATCGCTCCAGTTGCTTCGCGATGGAATGACCCGCGTCATCGGCGGGGAACTCGAAGCCCGGCCCATTCCCGTCCCCGTCACGACGGACATTGGCCGCGTCCAACAGACTTTTGACGAGATGGTCCGCCGCCTGCGCGACGCCCGGGAGGAGAACCAGCAGGTTCATGAAGCCCTCCGTGGCCGCAAGCGCACGGTGGACCGCCTGCTCGACTTCTCGCAGACCATCCAGGGGGCAGGCAAGGCCGAGCAGGTCTACTCGACGCTCGGGCATTTCCTGCAATCGGAGCTGTCGCTTACCGGCGTCGCGATACTCGCCCACGAGCCCGACGTCGTCCCGCCCACGCAGGTCAAGGCGGCCTTCCCGCACGACTTCCTCGCCGACACGGGGCCGATGGGAGAGATCGATACGCACGTGTGCCCCTGCCTGCGGCAAAGCCAGCCGCGGCACTTCCGCTGCGACGGGTCACCCGTCCGATGTGCCCTCGACCAGCACCTCAAGCAGCCGCAATCGCACCCGGCGTACTGCATCCCGTTCACGGTCGGCCGGAAGATGCAGATCCTCGTCCACATGCTCCTGCCCGTCGGGGAGTCATGGACCGAAGAGCGCCGCCAGGTCGCCCAGACGTACGTCAACACCGCACAATCGTCGCTGACATCGCTGCACCTGCTGGCCGAGGCCGAGCAGCAGAGCATGACGGATTCGCTGACGGGGCTTTACAACCGCCGATCGATGGAGCAGTTGCTGGAGCGCGAGGTCGCGCTGGCCGAGCGGCATTCCCGGCCGCTGTCGATCTTCATGGTGGACATGGACCTGTTCAAGCAGGTGAATGACACGCACGGACACGCCGCGGGCGATCATTTGCTTAAGGCGTTCGCCGACTGCGTCCGCATCACCCTCCGCAAGACCGACCTCGCCTTCCGTTATGGCGGCGATGAGTTCGCCGTCGCGCTCCCCCAAACCCCACTGGGCCAGGCCCAGCAAGTCGTCCAAAAGCTCCGCCAGGCCTTCGCCTCGGTCGATTTTTCCGGCGCCATCACCCGCCTCGACCAGCAGCCGACGCTGAGCATCGGCATCGCCGAGCGATCGCTCGCGCAAAACGTCCTGACGCTCAGCGCCCTGCTCAGCGCCGCTGACCAGGCCTTGTATGAGGCCAAAAGCGCGAACCGCAATTGCGTGAAGGTGTATCAGCCGCCCCAGGCGGCGTGAGATGCTTTCCCTCTCCCTCCCACGGAGAGGGCAGGGTGAGGGTGAAGAGCGCTAATACTGCCAAAGACGTGATCCGCAGGACCGTGTAGGGTGGGTGTATTCGCCCGCCGTTTGCCTCCACGTCTGGGCGACGGTGGGCGAGTACACCCACCCTACACGCTTGGCTCGAAGATGGATTTTGAGTTTGCAGAGAGGGGGTTGAACCGCCAAGTCGCCAAGACGCCAAGGGAAGAGGGGGATTTGGATAAATGGGACTTTTGGCGGTCCCTTTTGGACCGCATTCACCCGTAAATGGAAATACCCTTCCTCCTTGGCGTCTTGGCGACTTGGCGGTTCAATTCTTCCCGGCTGCTCCAACGGGCGCGTCCCTTGTGCACGCCTCCGTGGCTCAGTGCCTCCGTAACTCCGTGGCGAGTCTTGAATTGTTAAGGCTAGGAAGGATAGGGAGCAATAGCCCGCGCAAGCCGTTCCCAATCCACCCGATCGATAGCCGCGACAATTCCGGGCGGCAGGCGCAGTCCGCCGGGCGTTTCATTGGGCACCACCGTAAGTAGAGGGACCTTCCCCCATTTCTCCACCGCCCGCAGGTTGGTTTCTTCTGCGATGCTCGCAATATCCGTTGGATAGCGGTTGATGACGACTCCCGCGACGGGCACCTTCGCTTCGCGCAGGGCGTTGACGGTGAGGAGGGTATGGTTGATCGTCCCCAGCCCCGGGCGGGCGACGACGACGGTCGGGAGCCCGAGCCAGCGGGCGATATCGCGGACGGTGTGGCGGTCGTCCATCGGCACCATGATTCCGCCGACGCCTTCGACGATTAGCACGTCGCTTTGGGCGACGATTTCGCCCAGCGCCCGGTCGATTGCCGGCCAATCGAGCGGCTTGCCCGCGCGCTCCGCTGCGATCGCGGGAGCGAGTGGTTCGGCGAAACGTTGGGGGCAGATGACGTCGAGCGGGGCATCGGCGTCGGCGCAGTGCGCCAGGAATTCCGCGTCTTCGCTGACGAGCCCTTCGCGCCGGCGCACGCAGCCCGTGGCCGCGGGCTTGCACACGCCGACGCGGAAGCCCCGGCGTTTGAACCAATCGGCGATCGCCCCGGCGACGACGGTCTTGCCGACCTCGGTGTCGGTGCCAGTAATAAACAAGCCGGGAATGGGGACGGGGCGGAGCATGGTGGATTATATCAGTCCCGCACGCCGACGTTCGCGGCCTGACGACGACTGCCTCCGCCGGGGCAGGTGAGCAAACCGCGATGCGGAAAACCGCGAAGTCGCGAAGGCGCGAAGGCAGACGCGAAGAAGAAATGCGGGAGAGAACCGCCACAGATGGACGCAGATAAACACAGATGAATGCGGATGGTGCATTTCCCGTGGCATGGGCGGCTCGCCCATGTCTCCCCTTTGTGGCCTCTGTGGCCTTTGTGCCACCGCACCCATTTTGCAAAGCTCTGTGGCCCAACACGGCTACGGGGAATCACGAAGAAATGCGCCAAGGCCCCCAAGTGGCAAAGAACGCCAAGAAGAATTCTCTTCCTTTGCGCCCTTTGCCTCTTTGCGGCCTTGGCGCTATGCATTTCACTTTCTTCGTATTTCCCCTCTTCGCGTCCGTCTTCGCGCCCTTCGCGACTTCGCGTTTTTCCGCATCGCGGTTTCCCGATCGGCGTTCGTTGCAATCCTGCCTCGCACGCCGACAATCCAACGCCGCGGTAAATTCTTACGCGCGGTTGAGGAGCATATTCATTATGTCGATCCCGGCCATTCGAAATACGGTAATCGGGCGCATTCGCGTCGGGGCAATTCTGCTGCTTGTCCTTGTTGCGATGGCCGTGGTTGGCTGCAAGAGGGGCGCACAAGGCACCGTCAGCCCGGGTACTCCGCAGGCAACCAAGGTACAGATCCTTCTCGACTGGAAGCCCGAGCCGGAGTTCGGTGGATTCTACGCGGGAACGCTTTCCGACGCTTTTTCCAAACGCCATCTCGATGTCGATCTGAAGGTCGGCGGGGAATCCGTCGCCACGTGGCAGCGGGTGGATCGGGGCGAGGTGGATTTTGCGACTACGTCCGCTGACCAGGTTCTGATCGCGCGGACGCAGGGGGCGGACGTGGTTGCGGTGTTTACGGTCTACCAGACGTTTCCGCAGGGGGTGATGGTCCACAAGGCGCGCGGGTTCATGACGATGCAGGATGTGTTTTCGCACCCCGGCACGTTGGCCGCCGAGCCCGGGGCGGCGTGGTTGAAATTCCTGCTCAAGAAATACGGGTCGGGCCAGGTGCAGCAGACCGCCTACGCGGGCGGTGTGGGGGCATTTTTGGCCAAGCCCGATTATTCGCAGCAGTGCTTTGTGACGAGTGAGCCGCTTGTGGCGAAGGGGCAGGGAGGCGATCCGCAGACGTTCCTCATTTCCGATGACGGGTTCAATCCTTACACGACCGTGCTGATTACGCGGGGCAAAACGCTGAAGGAAAAGCCGGAGATCGTGAAGGCAGTCGTCGAGTCTTGTCGCGACGGCTGGCGGGCGTATCTCGACGATTCCAAGGCGACCAACGCCGCGATGGAAAAGTTGAACCCCGAAATGCCCGCTCAGATTTTTGACGAGGGCGCCGCGGCGCAGAAGCCGTTTATCGAGACGGACGAGACTCGTAAGGCCGGCCTGGGCACGATGACGGCCGATCGTTGGAAGACCCTCGACCAACAACTCCTCGACCTGAAGGTAATAGAAAAAGCACCGCCGGCGGAAGACTGTTTTGTGAACCCGAAGTAGAGGGTTGCGTCGGCTCCATCGTGGCATGGGACTTGGGCCAGCTCAGTCGAGCCGCGCCGCGCGCATGAACCCGCCATTGTGGTGCAGGCTTTCAGCCTGCAAAGGCAGGCTGAAAGCCTGCACCACAATGCTCCGCCGCTAAGCGGCAGGAACACGGGCTATCTCGCCCGTGCCACAACGGAGTGTGAACGCCTTCCAGCCCGACGGCCATTACCCGAGGCATACCACAAGAATGAATCCCAAATTCCCCCGCCTATTCGTGGCGGCCGCCCTGGCGCTGAACGCCGGCCCGGCCTTCGCCGAACTGAAGACCGAAAACACGCTGCTCCCCGCTTCCGATCCGTCGCTGCCGAAGGTGGCGAAGGACTGGAAGGTGGAGCTGGTCGGCAAACCGCCGCAGGTGCAGTGGCCTTCGGTCGTGGAGGTTGCGCCGGACGGGCGGATCTTCATCGGCGAGCACGGCATGGACATGCCCGGCCCCGCGGGCCAGCCGATCGACCGCGTGCTGTGCATTCATCCCGACGGCCGCACGACCGTCTTCGCCGACCACCTCTACGCCGTCTTCGCGCTGCGCTACATCGACGGCAAGCTCTTCGTCCACCAGTCGCCGAAGTTCACCGTCTTCACGGATGACAATGGCGTGGGCAAAGACCCCGTCAATATCATTGACTCGACTTACCGCTTCCCGGAGGGCAACAACCTCAACGACCACATCCCGGCCAACGTGCGCCTGGGCATGGATAACTTCCTGTACCTGAGCACGGGCGACAAAGGGGTCTTCGGCGCTAAGAGCAACGTGGACGGATCGACTGCCGAGATTCATGGCGGCGGCGTTGCGCGCATTCGCCCCGATGGCCGCGATCTGCAAGTCTATTCCACCGGCACGCGCAATCACCTCGACGTCGCCCTCAACAGCGAAGACGAAATTTTTACCTACGACAACACGGATGACGGCCTGGGCTGGTGGACCCGCTATACCCACATGGTGGACGGCGGCTACTACGGCTACCCCCACGACTACCGCCCCGAAGAATCCAACGTCGCCGACATGGCCAGGTATCGCGCCGAGAAAGGCGCACATCCGTACAAGCCCTGGACGCTCTGGCGGATCGACGAATCGGGCGGCGGATCGGCCTGCGGCGCGGTCGGCTATAACGAAGACGCACTCCCCCTCGAATACCGCGGCAACACCTTCCACTGCGAATGGGGCAAAGGCCGCATCCTGCTGTTCGCCGTCGAGCGCGACGGCGGCACCTACAAGATCGTCAAGTACGAAGACCTTCTGGGCGGCGGAGATTTTCATCCGCTGGGCATCTCCGTCACCGCCGACGGGACGGGCTTCTACGTCGCCGACTGGCAGGAAGGCGGCTGGCATCGTAATGCGATCAAGGGCCGCCTGCTTAAGCTCACCTACACGGGTGAAATGCACCCCGCGCCCAGGCCCGCGTGGTACGTCCCCGCGGCACAGGGGCAAAAATTTGACGCGACT
>JAQGHP010000437.1 GCA_028288775.1 Phycisphaerales bacterium
GAGGCAGGAGGACGTCGCCCTCACCCGCCAGCGCCTGGCGGGAATGGAAGAATTCATGACCGTCACGAACCGGATTTTTCAGCAGTTCATCGGGAACGCCAAGAGCGGATTGACGAGGGTGGCGAAAGTGCTGTTGAAGGCGTTCTAGTTAAGTGCAGAGTGCGAAAATAAGTGCAGAGTGCAAAGTGCAGAATGCAGAGTGAGGAGTTGAAGACGTCTACGCGTCCTCATTCTTCACTCTGCATTCTGCGTTCTGAACTCTGCACTTATTCCGCACTCTGCATTCTGCACTCTGAACTCTGCACTTATTTAAGCGTCTACCTTGATGTCCGAGATCTTCACTTCCTTGTATTCCTTGCCGTCCGGGTCTTTCTTCACGATCGGTTCGCTGGCGAGGGTGGCGGTGACGGTCTTGCCGTCCTTGCGGACTTCGTGAATTTTCTTGTACGTGGGGCCGTCGCCCAGGAGCACCCAGCGGTAGCCCGCCTTGTCGGTCAGCAGGATCGAGTGGCCTTCGGTGGTGACGCCTTCGCAGGTGGCGCAGCCGGTCTTGCCGGTGATGGTCTTGACCTCGGCGGTGGCCGCGGTCTTGACGGCCTTGGGCGCGGTTTCCGCCTGTACGCCAGCGCCGTAGATGCCGATCGACACGACAGCCGCCGCCAGGGCGGCGAGAGTGGAACGCTTCATCGTATGACTCCTCGAATAGCGGCCCGCCCGGGTAGGCGACGGCTCCGATGTGCCGTCCGACAAGACCCCACCCGATCCGCAGCCGCGATACCTTTGGCTACAGCATAGGCGTTGTGCCGTTGTTCTGCGGCGCGTTCTTCGCATTTCTTCCAATTCGAGTTGGACCATCCGGCAGGCGGGGAAATATTTTTGTTGACACTTCACGCCGTCGTCGGCATTATACATAGAGATCCGATGTATCGGGTTTCTTTGCATCTGGCACGCCATGGACACCGAACTTCTCAAAGGCACGCTTTCGCTGCTGATCCTGTCGCTGCTGAGTCGTCGCGACATGTACGGCTACGAAATCGCGGCGACCGTTCACCGCGACACGGACGGCTCATTCACCTGGCGCGAAGGGTCGCTCTACCCCAATCTTCACAAGCTCCAGGCGGACGGGTTGATCGTCGGGGAATGGGAGGAGAAGGAGACCGGCCGCAAGCGCCGGTATTACCACATCACCGCCAAGGGGAAGGCTGCCCTGAAGGAAAAACGCGAATCATGGAACGAACTGTGTCGGGGCGTGAGCCGCATTCTGGAGAAATCCGATGGACAAGCTTGAGCGCTACCTCGATCAGGTCTGCCGGGGGATCGCAGGGCCGCGGTCGTTGCGCCTGCACATCCGGCGGGAGCTGCGCGAGCACCTCCTCGACGCCGCCGCCGAGCGACGCGCCGGCGGGTTGCCGCCCGATGAAGCCATCGATCGCGCCATCGAAGATTTCGGCGGGCCCGAGCAGGTCCGCGCCGAGCTCGAAGCCACACACGGCCACCGTCTGATGGCGGTGGTGATCGACAAGGCCATGCAATGGAAGGAAAACACCATGAAAGCCAAATGGCTCTGGAGCACTTGGGCGCATCTCGCACTCGCCGGAATCCTTGCGATGGAATGCGCATTTCTCGCCGGGACGTTCATCTTCATCGCCCCCAAGTTCAAGCAAATGTGGCAGGAGGGGTGGATCAACGTCGAGAGTTTCCGCCCTCTGATGAGTTCCGCGCTAACGCTTTTTTGCGTCGCGGACTGGGTGCGCGATCAGGGCTGGTGGCTCCTCATCCCGGCCGTCGTGACCTGGGCGCTCTTCGAATGGCGGTCGCGCAGCGAACAAAAACCTTTCGTGCGCCTCGCAGTGATGGGCTCGGCGGCGCTGATACTCATGGCCGCGGTCATCTGGACGTCCACCGCAATCATTCTCCCCACGATCGTCAGCATTCCCAACCTGGCCATGATGCGACCCGACGAGGTCGTAGCCCACAAGACCGCCACGATTGACAAATCGGTCGCCGCGACGGAGCAGGCGATGGCGAACAAAGACTGGCCGGCGATACAGGGCAATCTGCGTGAGGCATCCTACGCCGCCGATACCCTCGCCGGAATGGGCTCGGCGGCCCCGATGATCCTGTCGCTCCACGACCAGCCCAAGGTGGACGCCTTGCGTGCCCGACTCACCGCAGCCTGCCTGGCCCTGCGGTCGGCGGAACTCGCCAGCCGTTCCAAAGACTCCACCCGTCTGGAATCCGCGCTTAAGGAGTTTCACGAGGCGTATGGGGAAGTCGAGACGCCGACGACGCAACCTGCGAGGTGAGGGGTGGAGGGTGGAACGCGCTGCGTGATGCGGGGAGCACGCGGCGCGCATCACCCTCCACCTTCCACGCTCCCCTCCCTCCGAAATATCGTCACCCCATCACTCGTCGCCCAGACCAGCGAATTGCCGGTGTACGAAAAGCCATACGCAAGCACTTCGCGCTCGACCCCAAGCTTCCAGAACGGGGCGGCGGGTTGGTAGATGCTGCAGAAGGGGGCGTCGAGCAGGAGGCATTCGTCCGGCCAGTCCACGGCCATGCGCACCGCGCCCCAGCCGTCGCGGGTGATGGCCAGCAGCCCGCCGCCGCTGGCGCCGGCGAGGCGAATCTCGCGGCCGCGGAGCGGGCCGATGCCGTGGCCGATCAGGTCGTGATGCCCGTACCACTTCGTGTGGTTCTCGATCGCGATGTCGCGCGCGACGTTGTGCCCCGTGCGGCAATCGATCACCCCACGGCCATGGCCCGACAACACGAGCAGCAACTCCGAGTCCTCATCAAACCCCACTTCGGTGACCCCGCCGAAAGGCACGGTCCCGAGCCGGGACCAAGGCTCCGGCGGATCGCCCGTCGCCGCGGCACGGACCTTTTCTTTAATGGGGTCGAAGTCGTCCATGGTATCAGTCCCCTCTCCCTCCCAGGGAGAGGGCCAGGGTGAGGGTGGACCGTTCGGATTTACCCGCGGCGTGTTTGGCAGAACTCGATCACGCAGTGTATGAAGGCCACATACGCAGACGTCTCACGCTTCACCCTCACCCCGGCCCTCTCCCTGGAAGGGAGAGGGAGTCAGAGAAAGGATTCTAGTCCTGGGTTTCGCTTCCGGCTCAGTCTCGTTCCGCCGATTCAACGTCGTGGGCAAATCGCCCAAAAAGATCGATCAGGAGCTGCTGGATAAGCTCGCCGCGGACGCGCTGCGGCCGTCGGATGTGGGATTGCCCGAAGAGGTCGAGTACGGCTGGAGCGGCGGCCGCCATGTGTTCGACGGCGAATTTTCCTTCGAGCACAACGTCTACAGCGAGGCCCTGCACTTCGCCCTGCGCATCGACACCAACAAGGTTCCCGGCGAACTCAAGAAAGCCTGGCAATTGATGGAGGAGGAAGCCGTCGCGAAGGAGAATCCTTCGGGCTTCATCTCGAAGAATCAGAAAAAGGACGTGAAGGACTCGGTCCGCCGAAAGATTGAGGACGACATGCGCTCGGGCAAGTTCCGCCGGAGCAAGCTGCTGCCGATCCTCTGGGACGTGCAGGAGCAGACTGTCTATTGCTCGGCGACCGGCGCAAGTTTCGAGAAGCTGGCGGAAATTTTCCAGCGCAGCTTCGGGCTGGATTTGCAGCCGGTGACGAGCGGCTCGCTGGCGGTGCAACTACTCGAGCCCGATGCGCGCAAGCGCGACTACGAGGACCTGCGCCCCACGCGTTTTGTCATGGGCCCCGAGGGCGAGGGGCAGCGCCCGGAGTATCCGTGGGTGGCGAAGGGCGCGGAGCCCAAGGATTTCCTGGGCAACGAGTTTCTGCTGTGGCTCTGGTACGAGGCGGACGCGAAGACTGCCGAGGTGAAGACCGAGAAATCGGGGGAGATCACGCTCTTCCTCGACAAGTCGTTGGATTTGGACTGCGCCTATGGCCAAACCGGCCGCGACACGCTCCGCGGCGACGGCCCCTCGCGCATGCCCGAGGCCCGCGACGCCCTGCGCAGCGGCAAGCTGCCGCGGAAAACCGGCCTGGTGCTCGACATCGGCCGCCAGCAATTTTCCCTGAACCTCAGCGGCGAATCGCTCGCCGTCGGCGCCGCGAAATTGCCGGACGTGGAGGAAGCGGAATCGCCGAGGGTGCTGTTCGAGGAGCGGATCGGAATTCTCCGCGATTTTGTGAAAGGCCTCGACGGCCTTTACACGACGTTCCTCAAGCTCCGCACGAGTTCGTCATGGGACAGTCAGAAGGGCACGATCCGCAAGTGGATCATGCAACCGGCAAAGGCTGCCGCGGCGTGAGATGCCGCTGGTGCGGGAATTCAGCCCCGTAGGGGCGAAAGACCTTAGCCCACGGCGCGAGCCGTGGGAAAGATAGTTGGGAGAGAGCAGCCCCGGAGGGGCGTAAGAAGCGTGGAATGAACGTTTGCTGTCTTCGTGCGAATCATGCGGACTTGCACGACTCGGACTTTCGGTCCGACCGGGCCGGCACGGCCCGGCTCTGAATGCCCAGCTCGAATTGCCCGCCGGGCTTGGGCGCGGTTTGCAGCAGCGAGAGGGATTCCCCGAAGCTGACGGATGCGACGTCCTGGAGCTTTTCGTGGTTACTGGTGTACCGATCATAAGCCGCGGAAAAGTTGGGCCAGCGCGGGTCGGCGACGAGTGGTTGGAACACGGTCGTATTCGAAAACAGCGCCCACGGCCGCGGCTGCGATTTCGTTTCGACGCCCGGGCCAGTGGGGTTGGGGGCGACTTGGTTGGCCGGCGCGGGGTTGGAAGAGGGCTGGCCTTCGACTATCTCCACGCGGGTTACGCCGCGAATTTCCTTTAGCGCCGCCACCACCCGTTGCCGGTCATCAGCGCCTAGGTCGCTGGCGGTGACCCGCACAACGCCGCGATCTACCGTGACGATTGCCTGTCCCAGGTGCAGATCGCGCTCGAGCACCGCCGCTATATAACCGGCGAGGAACCGGTCATCCGGCGGCCTTACCTCGGCAGGCGGTTGTGCCGCGAAGATGTTGACCGCGAACAGCAAACCCATGACGGCGGCGAATAGTTGGCGCATACCCGTTAGCATAAGAACTGCTCAGTCCGCCGGATAGGCGAGAAATGTCAAAGTGTCCTGCTGTCGTACTTCGACATGCCCCATTTGCACGCACGAGCTGGCCCTCTCTTTGCTTCAGTCTGGTAGACAATTAACCAAGGCGACAGAATGGCTGCGATCACAACCATCCCCGGCAAGACGACAGAATCAGGCTGGAAAAATTGGCGTATCGTCACCGCCGCCGTCTTATGCGTCACCGTCGCGGCCCGGTTCGTCTTCTCCCTGTGGCCAAAGGAAAAGCGTACGCCCGCACAACTCCGCGCTGCCGAAAAGCAACGACAGAAAGCGATCCGCCGCTCGCTGCGCGGGCTCGACACGAAGCCCTGACCAACTGATTCCCGAGGTTCACCAATTCAGCACCGCGCGCAATACCATATGGAAAAATCCACACTCGGAAATATCGAGCTCTGTCTCTTCGCGCCCTACAACGAAGCGGTCTGCCTCACCGCGAGTTGGAACAACTGGCAGCGCCAGCCGATGGCCAAGGGCGACGACGGCTGGTGGCGCATTGCCGCACAGCTCCCCGATGGCGAGCATTTCTACAAATTCGCCGTGAAGTCCAAGAGCTACTTCGCGAAGGACCAGTGGGTGGAAGTGTTCGACCCCTACGGTCTCTCCATCACCAATGACGAGCACGAACGCACCTTCCTTCGCGTGCAGGACGGCAAGCGCCTCTGGGTGGAATACCAGTGGCGTCACGACGACGTGCCGCTGCCGACCAACGACAAGCTCGTAATCTACGAGCTGCACGTCGGCGACTTCACCGGCGGCAAAGGCGACAAAGCCTCCCCGCGCGTAAGGGGCAAGTTCGCCGGCGTCATCGAGAAGCTCGACTACCTTGTGGGCCTGGGCATTAACGCCGTCGAGTTGATGCCGGTGAAGGAGTTCCCCGGAAAATCCTGGGGGTACAACCTGCGCAGCCTGTTCGCGGTGGACAGCAGCTATGGCTCTCCTTCGGAGCTTTGCCGTCTGGTGGACGAATGCCACGCCCGCGGCATTCGCGTGATCATCGACGGCGTCTACAACCACGCCGAGGCCGATTCACCGCTCGCGAAGATCGATTACGAATACTGGTTCTACAAGGAAAACCCCGATCCCGAGTGCATGCAGTGGGGTCCGAAGTACAACTACACGCACTTCGACGAAAACCTCAAGGTCTTCCCCGCCCGCAAGTACGTGATCGAGTCGATCCGGTTCTGGATGGAGCACTTTCACATCGACGGCATCCGCTTCGACGCGACCCGCGCAATCAATGACTTCAACATCATGCGGGAATTCACCGACACGGCGTTCAAGGCGATCGCCGGGCGCAAGCCGTTCTTCACCGTCGCCGAGCACGTGCCCGAAGACCCGGCGATCGTGGGCTATCCCGATGGCGGACCGATGGTCGCAACCTGGCACGAATCGTTCGCCAAGCAGCTTCAGGCCGTCGCCACCCGCCATGAGCGCGACGGCGCGCAGCCCTGGGACATGGACGGGCTCGAGCACCACATGAACCCCGCGGCGAACGGGTTCGGCAGCGGCAACCACGTGGTGAACTACATCGGTAGCCACGACCAGGAGCGCATCCTGCGGCAGATCGCCGACCAGTCGCTTACGTTCGGCGAAGCCGCGTTCCGCCGCGTGAAGCTTGCCACCGCGCTGCTGCTCACGTCGCCCGGCCTGCCGATGATCTGGATGGGCCAGGAATTCGGCGCAGCAAACCCCAAGTCGCTCGACCCGCAGCCAATCGACTGGGCGCTCCTGCAAAACAAGACGAACAAGGATTTGCAGCTATACACTGCCGGCCTGGTGAAGCTGCGGCGCGAAACGCCCGCCCTCTGCTGCGACGAGTTCCAGGTCATCCTGAAAGACCCGGAGCGGCACCTCTTTGCCTATAAGCGGTGGAACGATGCCGGAGGAGTGGTCGTGATAGTCGCCAACCTGGAGGACGCCCCTGCCGGCGAGTTCACCATCGCGGATGCCGGCCTCGAAGACGGCGTCTGGCACGAGCACGTCTTCAACTACAACGCCACCATCAGCGGCGGAATGTTGAAGGACAGCCTGGGGCCAAGCGAAGTGAAAATATTCCTGAAGTCCTAGGACACCCGCCGGAAAATGAAATTGCTCACGTAATCCGGCGACACGTCGGGGCCGCCGACCTGATGCTTCGAAGGGTCGAAGCGATCCAGCGGCGTTAGTTTTCCTTCGTGGTCGAGGAATTCGCCGCGGTATCCCTGAGCGAGGATGAAGTTGAAGGTCTCGGAAATCGGCACTGCTGAATGCCGCTGCTCGATTTCAACGAGTAGGTTTGGCCGGTGCTTTCTCACGGTTTCGACCCCGCCGCGAAAAACTTCCAATTCGTGCCCCTCCACGTCCACCTTGATAAAGGAGATTGCGCCGTCCACTCCTCGGCAAATGTCGTCGAGCCTGCGAAGCGGGACGCGGCTCGTTTCCCCGCCCCCCGCGCGGCGCTCCAGCGTCGCGAAGCCGATCTTCTTCCTGCCGTTCTCCTTGGGAATCAGCAGATCGGCCTCGCCCTCCTT
>JAQGHP010000480.1 GCA_028288775.1 Phycisphaerales bacterium
CGATAAATGTCCGACAACGGAATCGTTGCCGTGATCGACGTGAATTCAAAGGCTTGCGACATGTCATTGAAAATGCGCAGCACCCACGTTTCATCCGGCTGCCGCACGTACCGCTCGATCAATGGACGATCCTGGGCGATCAGGACGTATTCCTGCAATGACGGGATTTCACGGTAGTGCGCGAATTTCTTTCCGCGGTCGAATTGTTCGGTCGAGCCAGAAAGCACTTCTACGATTGCACGCGGGTTCAAGAGCGTGTCGCAATGGGAGTCCTCGAATGTGGCCTCTCCGGAAATGAAGATGACATCGGGATAGGCGTAAAAGTCCGTCTCAGCCACCCGGACGCGCATGTTACGGGTAATGACCCTGCACGGCCCGCCTTTCAATTGAACCTTTGCCCCGGCCGCCAGGTTGTCCTTGATCTGTGTGTGGGCGTGACCCTCGCTCGCCATCGAGATCAATTCTCCTCGCGAGTACTCGCTTCTGGTCTGCCCCTCCCGCTCGTGCTCGAGGTATTCGCGCGTAGTCAGGCATCTCTTGGGCACCGCAGTTGTCATCGCCAGCCTCCCGCCAGAATTGTACCGACTTCGCGTGGACCCGTCTCTCCGGTTACCATTGGCCGACAATCACTGGGTGCGTGACGCTTTGGGCGACGTATTTTTCCCTCCTCCGGTACTCCGGGGGAGGGTTAGGGTGGGGGTTGGCTCGTCGGCGGTCGGTTGGACGCCTTGAGTTCAATACGAGCCCCCACCCCAGCCCTCCCCCGGAGTACCGGAGGAGGGAGTAGCGGCCGCCGAATGCGTTAGGCGCCCTCAACCTACTCGGAGTGAAACCGGACCATGGCCGACAGGAACTATCTCGCATTCGATCTGGGCGCCGAGAGCGGCAGGGCGGTTCTCGGGAAACTTTCCGGGCCGAACCTTACCCTCGAAGAAAAGCACCGCTTCCCCAACCCCAATGGCCGCATCAATGGCCACCTGCACTGGAACCTCCTGGGCCAATGGGAAGAGCTCAAGACCGGACTGCGCAAGACCGTTGAATCGGGCGCGGGGGAGCTGCACGGCCTGGGCGTCGATACATGGGGCGTCGATTTCGGCCTCATCGCGCCCGATGGCACCGTCCTGGGCAACCCCATTCATTACCGCGATCGGCGGACCGATGGCACGCTCGAACGCACCTTCGCCCGCCTGAGCAAGCAGGAAATCTTCGAAGCCACCGGCGTGCAGTTCATGGAGCTCAACACGCTCTATCAACTCGTCGCCATGCGCGAGGCCAAGTCCCCGCTGCTCGAAGCGGCGAAGACGCTGCTGTTCATGCCCGACCTGTTCCACTACCTCTTCACCGGCGTCGCCAAAGCTGAATTCTCCATCGCCTCCACCAGCCAGCTCTACGACCCGCGAAAAAAAACCTGGGCCGTGGAGATGCTTAAGACACTCGAAATCCCCGCCCGCATCCTCCCGGAAATCGTCCCGTCCGGCACCATCCTGGGCCCGCTCCGGCAAGACGTGGCGGAGGAATGCGGCGCGGGAAAGATCCCGGTCATCACGCCCGCGTCACACGACACCGCAAGCGCCGTGGCCGCGGTGCCCGCGGAAGCGCCCGATGGTTGGTGTTACATCAGCTCCGGCACCTGGTCGCTCATGGGCGTCGAGCTCGCCGAGCCCCTCGTCAATGCCAAAGCGCTGCAATACAACTACACCAACGAGGGCGGCGTCGGCGGCACGATCCGGTTCCTCAAGAACATCGCCGGACTCTGGCCCGTGCAGGAATGCCGCCGCTTCTGGATCAAGGAAGGCCACGACCACACCTACACCGAATTGACGCACATGGCCGCCCGCGCCAAGCCGCTGGCGAGCGTGCTGAACCTCGAGCACAAGCCCTTCATGCTCCCCGGCGACATGCCGCTCAAGATCGAGCAGTTCTGCAAGGAATCGCGCCAGCCCATCCCCAATTCCCGCGGCGAATACGTCCGCGCCTGCCTGGACAGCCTCGCCCTCACCTATCGCCGCACGCTCGAAGGCTTGGAAGACGTCCTGGGCCGCAAGATTAACACCATCCACATCGTGGGCGGCGGCTCTCAAAACGAGCTGCTTAACCAGATGACCGCCGATGCGTGCAAACGCACGGTGATTGCTGGCCCCATCGAAGCCACCGCCATCGGCAACATCCTCGTCCAGGCCATGGCCACCGGTGACGTCAAATCGCTGGCCGACGCCCGCTCCATCGTCCGCGGCAGCTTCAGCGTAAAACGCTACGAGCCGACGGAGGCGCGCAAGTGGGACGAAGCGTATGGACGGTTTCAGAAGTTGGGCCGGTGACGCCGCGTGATCGCAGTTTCGAGGGGCAATTCACAAAGAACACAGAGGCCACAAAGAGCACAGAGAGGGGAACGAATGGCAAAATGCCCTACAGCTTTTTTGTTGGATTTCTCTGTGCCCTTTGTGGCCTCTGTGGTCTTTGTGATTAGTTTTTTCACTCTGCCATGATTATCGATTGTCACGTACATATTTCAGCGACGACTCCCGGACATGGAAGCATGTCGCCGCGGATTCTTAACAGCCCGGTCTTCCGATTCATGCGCTACTGCTTCGGCATCAACGGCGAAGACGCCGCGTCCGAACGTGCGCTCGAAAAACTGTTGGCCGACACGCTCGCAGGCGCCACGAAGCTCGACGCGGCGGTCGTCCTCGCCTTCGACGCGGTCTACGACGATTCCGGCGCGTTCGACGAAGCGAACACCCACCTCTACGTCACCAACGATTACGTCATCGAACTCGCCGCCCGTCATCCGAAAATGCTCTTCGGCTGCTCTGTTCATCCGTACCGGAAGGACGCGGTGGCGGAGCTCGAGCGCTGCATCGCGGCGGGGGCCGTGCTATGCAAATGGCTCCCCATCGTGCAGAACTTTAACCCCGCCGACGAGCGCTGCTTCCCCCTTTATGAGGCACTCGCCCACTACAAGCTTCCGCTCCTCAGCCACACGGGCGGGGAAAAAACGCTGCCCAATCTCGACATCTCCGTGGCCGACCCGCTCCTGCTCACGCCCGCCGCCAAACGCGGCGTCACTATCATCGCCGCCCATTGCGGCACACGTTCCACCTTCGCCGAGGCCGATTATTTCCCACAGTTCGCCCGCCTCGCCGAAGAGTACGAACATTTCTACGGCGACACCTCCGCCCTCAACCTTCCCACCCGCTCCTACGCCTGGGAACACCTGCTCCGCAGCAGCACCCTGCGCCAAAAAATCGTCCACGGCAGCGACTGGCCCATCATCTCCCTGCCCCCCGTCAAGGAGTTGGGCATTGCCTCCCTGCAACTATTACGAATACGCAACTGGATGCACCGCGACGTGTTGATCAAGGAGCGACTTGGGCTCGACGACGCCTATTGGCACCGAGCTTCGAAGATCCTGCGGCTGAATCGATCGCCAAACGTGGCGCCGGCCCTTTCGGCGTAGCGGCGTCGGCTTTTCACCAAGCCCGCCGACTTACACTTTCTTCTCCCACATCGACCAAGACCTCCCGCGAGCCCGCGGCATCCCCTGCTCCGACGAATCCCCTTCGCACACCTTGATGAGCGGTACCTCCAACACCATCGCCAGCAGCAGCGCCTCCTGCCGGGGCACGGCGGTGGGGGGGCACTCGATC
>JAQGHP010000222.1 GCA_028288775.1 Phycisphaerales bacterium
TGCGCCTTATCTGTCCGTCGCGTCCCGCAGCGGCAGCAAGAGCAACGGCGCGTCCATATTCCGCTGCCCATCTGATGCCGTCGAATTGCATCAGGTCAATCTCGCGGGCCGCCCTCCGTATCCGTTCAGCTACTCCATGAACGCTTACTGTTGTGACAATGGCCGTGCCTATGCCCATCTGGCCAATAACTCGACCAAGAATTTCAAAATCGGCCTGGTGCGAAAACCCTCCCAAAAAATCATGCTGATCGACGAGAGCGAGAAGACGGTGAATGACGGGTTATGGGTGCCCGAGGCCTACGATTACGACCAATTGGCCGACCGCCATCACCATCATCATGACGATCAACTGCAGAATGACGGGAGCCTTGGCAACGTCGGCTTCTTTGACGGCCACGCCCAGCAGGTCACCCGTCTCGACGCGCGCAATCCGCTCTTCTGGGATCCGCTCCAATAGTCGACCCGCGACCAGCGACCCGATCTCCCGCAATTGGGTCAGATAGTCGCCCCTCGTTAGAACCGAATTCCCCTTCGCCGACTCTCCTAGATTTTTCATTCGCGCCCCGCCGCGCCGGAAGTTTTCCACCACCCCTGGCGCGGGCGCGGTGGATAACTTGGCCGCGCCAAGGGTAGTTTCCGGCGCGCCGCAGAATTGCCGCTATCCTAACCCCCGCTCAGTCAGTCCTTAACAAACATTGGCGGCATGCCTATACTTCATCTGGCGGATTTATTTCTTGATACCCCCAATATGTTGTGTATATTGCCCCCTTCGGTCGATACGGGTGGTGGGCACTTGTGGGACGGCCGATGGGACATGTCGGGGCTTAAATCCGGCATTCGGATTGCAAAGTCTCGCTCAGGATGAACAGACGACCGCAGAAGGTGCCACGCCGTCAGGATGACGACGATCCTTCCTTACATGTAGTGACTGCGATGCGAGCGGAAACGGTTCGCCGGGTGGGTTGTTTCCATCCGACGTTTTCCGGCTCGTGAGAGGAATGCGCACGCGAATGCCCTGCCCGCGCACGGGCTTCGCCGCGACTTGAATCGGGTGGCAGCATGGGCGTCCTTTGCGATACGCAGATCCGCGAGTTGATCGGCATCGAGCCGTTCGAGGAAAACACCAAGCGGCCGGGGAAGATCAGCTTCGGGGTCTCCAGCTACGGCTACGACCTCCGCGTCGGCTCGGTCTTCAAGATCTTCACCAACGTCAACTCCGAGATCGTTGACCCCAAGCGCTTCAGTGAAAAGTCATTCGTCACGATCGACACCGAGCAGACGGGCAAGGACCACGTCCTGATCCCGCCCAACTCCTTCGCCTTGTGCGAAACGGTCGAGGTCGTCGAGATGCCGCGCGAGGCTCTGGCTATTTGCGTGGGCAAGAGCACCTACGCCCGCTGCGGCATCATCGTGAACGTGACGCCCATCGAGCCCGAGTGGCGCGGCAAGATCACGCTGGAAATCAGCAATACCACCCCCCTGCCGGCAAAGATCTACGCCAACGAGGGGATCGCGCAGCTCATCTTCCTCAAGGCCGACCGCGTCTGTGCCGTCAGCTACGCCGACAAGAAGGGCAAGTACCAGGACCAGTCGGGTTTGACGCTGCCCAAGGTTGATTGAACCACGTCTTTTCGAGTGCGGTTCGAACGGAGGTTTCCGATGCTGTTAATTCGCCGCATGTTCGAGAATCACTGCCCAAATAGTTGTAACGGGAATAACTGATCCCGGGCCGCACGTGCGGCCCGGCGACGACCCGCGACGATATTCGCGGACTGGTTTTTTGTTGGTATTGGGATACCCGATCTTTTACCGAACATAAGATAAGAACACTGATGTACGCCGCCCATCCCATCCTCGTCTGTGCCGCCGCGACAAACATCGCATGGCTGGCGGGATGCGCGGGGCAGGCCCGGCCGGAGAAGGTGGATCGCGACGTTTGGGATTCGCCGCATTTCGGGACGGTGCGCAAGACGGAGGAAGTGGTCGCGGCCGAGGGCCTGCCGCCGCTGGTGTTCCAGCTTCAGCAGCCGGTGACCGTACGGATCGTAGACGAGACCACGGGCAAGCAGGTCGCCACCGCCCCGGGACAAACGGGCGACATCGTGGCCGTGGACGCGAGCAGTGGCATTCACGTCGGCGGCCGCCCGGTCGCCGGCATCATCGCGGCAGACCACCGCCATGCGATTCATTTGGATTTTGAACCCCCGCCGAGCGGACCACCGGCGGGTGAGACGGTGAAGTGACTCCAGGGAGATTCGTACCGCCGATAAGGCATCATTCAGGGAAGGGCACACGCACATGAAAATTTCGCGACGATTTACAAAGCCGGGGACCGACGTTTTCGATTCCGTCCGGTACGAGAAGCGCACCAGCCGCATCAGCAATCCGGACGGCAGCGTCGTGTTCGAGATGAACGACGCCGAGATTCCCGCGCAGTGGTCGCAGCTCGCCACCGACATCATGGTGAGCAAGTATTTCCGCAAGGCCGGCGTCCCGCAGACCGACGAGAACGGCAACCCCCTCCGCGATGCCCAGGGCAACACCGTCACCGGCCCCGAAAAGAGCGCCCGCCAGGTCATCAACCGCCTCGCCGGCTGCTGGCGCTACTGGGGCGAAAAACACGGCTACTTCGATTCCACGGAAGACGCGCAGGCGTTTTACGACGAGCTGTCGTACATGCTGCTCCACCAGATGTGCGCGCCCAATTCTCCCCAGTGGTTTAACACCGGCCTCAATTTCGCCTACGGCATCACCGGCCCCGCCCAAGGTCACTTCTACTGCGACCCCAAGAGCGGCGAGATGCTCAAGAGCCGCGATGCCTACAGCCACCCGCAGCCGC
>JAQGHP010000224.1 GCA_028288775.1 Phycisphaerales bacterium
GACGCCGGGGGAGGGGAAAGGGTAGGGGTTGGTCCGATGAACGCGCGGAGCTTGCGTATCGAACCCCCACCCCAACCCTCCCCCGGAGTACCGGAGGAGGGAGCAGGAGCCGTCCCGCGTGCGGGCATTTCGTGCAAGCGATAGCAGAACGCCCCGCAAGCGGGGCGGCTAAACAAATGCTCGGCCCGCCCCGGCTTTGCCTGCGCGAAGCACGGCAACTCTATCTGCGACGCTGGCCGCCCCCGCTCACGAACGCTTACCGCCGGCCTGGGCCTTGGCGGCTTCGAAGCGGGCGATCTGCCGCCGGTGTTGTTCATCGGCCGGCTCGAGTGCGACGCACTTGTTCATCTCGACGATGGCTTGATCGAACTCGCCGCGTTGGAAATGGACCTCGGCGAGCGTGTCGATTCCCGCGGCGTTCTTCGGCTCCAGCTCCGCGGTCCTTCGGGCATGTTTGAGGGCGTCATCCAGATTGCGGCGGCATTTTGCCTCGATCCAGGCGAGTTGATTGTGGGCCGGGCCGCTATCGGGGTAGTCGTCGCATAGCCGCTGGAAGTAGGCGGCGGTGGGGGCGTAGAGGTCATCCGCCTCGGCCTTGCGCCCTGCTTTTTCAAACGCCTCGACCATTTCGATCAGCGCGTTGGCGTCGCCGGGCGAATCGGCCATCGCGGTGCGGGCTTCGCGCGCCGCGCCGGCGGGGTCGGTCTTTGCGAGTCCCCTCGCACGCGTCTTGTGGATCAACGTGGGGATCATCACGTTCGACCACGGGTCGTTGAATGACATACCCGGCTTGAGGTTGCCCAGGAATGCGTGCTCCCAAAAATCGGCGGCGGCGAGGTAGTCGCCGCGGCCATTGGCGTCGTCGCCGCTCAGGCGGTAGGCGTTGTTCACTTCCCACGAAAGTATCACCCCGCTACACCGGATCAACTCGCGCTCGCGCCGCGCGTCGTCGGGAAGATCGTGGCGGCTGAAGACGAATTCGAGCAGCGTTCGCTGCGACCCGTTGGCCAGCGGCAGCAGGTGTGCGAGATCGATGCATGCCCGGCCGTCCTTCGCGTTGCCAGCCTTGAGCAACGCCCAGCCGCGAAGCGCGAGCGGGGCCGCGTTGGTTCGGTCCAGGTCCCACGCCTGGGAGTACGTGGCGGCCGCGGAAGCGAAGTCGCCGTGGGAGGCCTCGCTGTAGCCCGCCCGTTGGTAGGCGTCGGCAGTATGCGAGAGGTCCGCCAGCGCGCGGAAGGCACGCCCGGCGGCTTCCTTTCGCCCCAGGAGTTCCAGAGTTTCGGCGATGGTGTTGAGCCCCAGATCGCGGTCGGCCGAGGAGTCGAGCTTCATCGTCGCTTCCCGGGCATCGTCGGCAAGCTTCTCAACCTCCTGCGCTGGCAACGCGCCTTTCTCGAATGCCCGCAGGCGCGCGAGCGTCTGGCCGTAGGACTCGGTGAGGTGACGCGGCCGCAGGAACGCCCACCACCAGGCGGCGGGGAAGTCGTCGGAAAAGCCGGCGCTCTCCATCACCTGCGCAACTTTGGGCTCGGGTGACGGGAGCGCCAGAGCGGCGGCGAAGCAGCGGTCCGCCTCCTCGGGTTCGTCGATCCGCCGGGCCGCTTCACCGAGCAGCAGCCAGGTGGAGAAGTCCTTGGCCTTCTCGTTGGCGGCGGAGATTTCGAGCAGCGCCTTGCGGGCCGCCGTGCGGTCGCCCGTGAAGTGGTAGACCGCCAGCGAACGGGCACGGGCCTGCAACAAGTCGGCGTCCTTCAGGGTGCGGCGCTCCTCGTCCGACAGCGCGATCGCCTCCTTGATGCGCAGACGCGGAAGCAGAAGGTCCGTCGCCAGCGCGTAATCCTTATGGCCGAGCAACACGGCCACTCCCTCGTCCGGGCGGTCGTTGAGGAGCAGGGCCTCGGCGCAATATCGATATTCGTGCTCGTGGTGGTCGGAGTGCGAACGCAACGCCGCGGCGGCGCGTTCAACCGCCTCGGCGTCGCCCGATAGCCGGGCGAACGTCGCGGCAAAGCCGAGCGCCTCGGCCGAATTCCCCGCACGCTCGCGGTATCGCGCCGCGAGAAGCTTCCATTCGTTTTGCTCGATGAGGATCGAATCGAGCAGGTTGGGGTCGGCGGATTTTTCCGCGGCCCAGCGGGCGGTGACCAGGTCGCCGCGGGCGCGGGCGAAAATGACCAGCCGCGAAGTCGCGGCCGAATCCACGTTGTTCTGAAGGGACGACTTGAGCGTCGCGATTTGAGCGTCCAGGCTGCCCCGCAAGAGGAGGAAGGCGGCCCAGTCGCGCGCGCCCTGTTCGCTTTCCGTGGAGGCGGCTTCGAGAAGTTCGGCGGCGGCCTGGGTGTCTCCCTCGGCCAGCAGCGCCGCCGCCCCATCGTGGGGGCGAATGCCGATCGCGCGGAGGAGTTGTTGGCGCAGCAGCGGGTCGCGTTCCCGTTTGCGCAGGTGCAGGAGGACGCGCAATCCGCGGGTGCCCTGATTGGCCAGCCGGTTGATGGCAGCCTGCCGGCCGAGCGGCGGTGCGGAACGATATTGGTCGAGGAGGTCGAAGATTTCCTGGGGCGCGTCGGGGAGGAGCCCGAGTTGGATTTTGGAGAGGAGTCCGCGTGCCCGGCGAGCGACCTCGGGGTCGTCGCTGCCCGCCGCCTGTCGCAAGGCGGCTTCCGCCGTCGCCCCGGCCGACCAGAGCAGTTTGCTCGCCCGCTCGCGCACGGCGGCGTCCGGGTCCGAGAGATCGCTGATGGCGTCGGCGAGTTGCCGCTCCGTCGGGGCGGCGTGTGCCGTGCGGGCCAGGGAACAGGCCGCGACAATCAGCAGGATTAGCGCGATCGACTTATGAATCACGACCACCTCGTCAAGCGCCACTCGTCATCGTCGCGCATTGTCGCCCGGCGTTGGCGGGCGGTCCAGCGCAATCACTGGCGACGATGCGGGAAAATGAAAAGGGTTTCCGCCTAAGCGACCGGAAATCAACGGCTGCCGACGTTGGCGGCCGTTCGACCCACGATTCAGTTGCCGCGTTGCGAAAAGAATCTTTCGCCCGCGACACGAGGGCGGGTACGCTGTTCGCCATTGCGTAAGTTTGTCCCGGACTTTCCGGCCGCAGGCACTCCCGAATGCTGACGTGGCCGACAGGATGGAGACGCGATGATGCGATTACTTTCTGCGGCTCGGTTTTCGTTCATCCTGTTTGCCATGGCGGTCTGCGGCTGCGCCGCGCCGTCGGCCAGCCCGTTTCGCGGGCTTCCGCCGGAACAGGCTCGGGCATTGGCCGGGCGGATGGCGGCGGCGCGGGAGCGCGAGCTCGATGCGGATCTGCGAGAGGCTTTCGCGACGCGTTCGCCGCGAAATGTGCTGGTCCTTTCCGGGGGTGACCAGGACGGCGCGTTCGGGTCGGGGTTTCTCAAAGGATGGCGACGTGCGCCAGGCGGGCGGCCCGCCTTCGACGTGGTTACGGGCGTAAGCACCGGGGCGCTGATGGCCACGTTCGCATTCCTCGGCGAGGAGCGCGACGATGCCGCGCTCCGCGCGGTCTACACGGGCACGAATGCGGGCGACGTGTTTCGCGTAATTGCGCCGGGCAGCTTCGACGCCGTGCTAGACACCGCGCCGCTGCGGCAACTCATCGCACGATACGTGACGGCGGACGTGGTGCGGCGCGTTGCCGCCCAGCATCAACGCGGGCGGCGGTTGTACGTCGCGACGTTTGACCTCGACGCCAATCAACTGGTGATCTGGCCGCTGAGCAAAATGGCCGCGGAGGGCGGGGATAAGTGCCTGAACCGATACCGCGCGGTACTTTTGGCCTCGGCATCGGTGCCCGTATTTTTTCCGCCAGTGACGATCGACGGCGATCTCCATGTGGACGCCGGATTGCGCGAGGTCTTGTTCCTCCGCGCCGCGATGCTCGGGATCGGAAAGGCCTATGATGCCCGTCCGCCAGCGGATCGCGCTGCGGGGCCGCCTGTGGTGTATGTCATCGTCAACGGCGGGCTGCACGCCGCCCCGGAAGCGGTGCCCGATGGGATAGCCGCAATCGGCATGCGGAGCCTGGCGCTGTACACGGAATCGCAGCAACTGTTCAACCTGCGCGAGGCGGCACACGTCGCCCTGTGTCACCAGCCGGCGTTCGGGTTTAATTTTGTGGCCGAGCCGGACTCGCTCAACGACGCGGACGATCAGGGTGTGATGATGGCTTTCGACAGCAAACGGATGTTGCGGGTCTACGCCGCGGGCGAGGCCCTGGGGGCCAGCCCAATGCCCTGGCAGCGAGGCTTGCCGCCGCTGGATGGCGATCCGAAGACTTCGACCGCGGCTGCCGGCCGATCCGATTAGCTCAGAGGTGTGAGTCGCGCACTCGCGCAATTGGGCGAACCCGGAATTAATTTCGCAATTTTGTTGATGCGCGGAAGTTATCTGATAGTTTTCCTCAATCCAATCTGTCCGAGGGTGAGATTGGCCGCCGGTTCCCAAGTCCGCTGGCCGCAGAGATCACGATGTCTGGTGCTCGAATGCTTGGGGGAAGGGCGCGGTTGTGGGTTCTTGCATCCATGCCGTCCGAACTGAGAGGGTTCACCCGCAAGGATTCTTTCCGAGGGCGGGGGATGTCCTTGCACGCTCGTTGGCGGTTTCTGCAGTTCTCGGGTTAACCACTCCCAACGCAGTCGCTGATCTTCTTAATGACGCCAGGACGGTACGCCCCGCGCTCGGGGCGAAGTATGACTTGGCCTACGCCCACAGCGCGGCAGCCTTTGGCGGGCCGGGCGTTTTGTTTGCCATTTTTCACTTCCGGCGTCGCACGCGCCCGGTTGCCCGTGCGCAAGCTGTCAAAGCAAAGGAATGATCCTCTTTGGATGCTCATTCTCGCCGCCCCGGGCGTGCGGGAGGCCGACGCGCGACCGGCACACTGCGGTTGCGATGTGTCACAGTGATAATGGAGACGCCTATGTGCAAGTATGCTCGTCCGCGGCGGCTTAACAGTGGTTTCTCGATGGCGGAACTGCTCGTCTCCATCGGCATCATCGCGCTGCTGGTCGCGATTCTCCTCCCGGTCCTCTCCCACGCCCAGGAAAGCGCGCGGCGAACCGCCTGCCTGTCAAACCTGCGGCAGCTCAGTGCGGCGTATCAAATTTATGTCAGCTCGAACGGCGGCCAGGGGATCGGCTACGCGCGCCACTACGAAGGGGTTTGGTTCGAGGCGCTACGGGCCGAATACGGGAATATCGACCAGGTGCGCGTTTGCCCGGCTACAGCCGGCGCTGTCAGCGGCGATTTCGGGGACGCTTCCCGATCCTGGACCTACGACACAAATCTCCACACGGTGCCCGAGCGAAATATCGGTAGTTACGGTTTCAACGCATGGCTGATCCGGTGGGATCCCCAAAGCAGGGGCGGGGAGCAATACAGCGGCGGACCGGCCAGCTCTTATTTCCCGGCCAACCCGGCCGAGAGCAATCTCGTGCCGCTCTTTGGCGACTGCACCTGGGCGGACGCCTGGGCCCGCGAGACCGACCCCACGCCGCCGAATCTCATCGACGGCGACCGCTCCAGCCAGGGCCACGACGCGCCGAACGAGAACATGTTGGGCCGCTTCACGATCACCCGACATGGCAGGAACATCAACGTCGCCTTCGTCGACGGGCATGCCGAGACGGTCCATTTGGAGAGCCTCAAGCACCTCAAGTGGCATGCGGGCTTCGTCAACCAGGAATGGACACCGCCGCTGCCGGCGAAATGAAGCATAAGAGCTAACCCCTCGATGGCTGGCCTGAGACAGGGGCGTCCCGTCCAATCTGACCGGGCCGAGCAGATAGACTTGACGCCTTGAAAACGCCATGCCCTCTGGGCTGGTAGCAAGGGTACGACCGCCCAAAGACGGCAGGGTCGCGGGACGAAACCATGATGCGAGGTAATATGAAGAACCAAATTTTGGCTGGAGCGGTGATGGGCGTGGTCGGCGGCTTTTTCGCGGCGGGCACGCCGGCGCGGGCCGCGGAGGCGGGGCTGAAGGCGGGGGACCATGTTGCCGTCATCGGGGACTCGATCACCGAGCAGAAGCAGTATTCGGTCTTCATCGAGGAGTACCTCCTCATGTGCAGGCCGACGACGGGCATTACCGTGACGCAGTTTGGCTGGGGCGGTGAGACCGCGCCGGGGTTCGCCGGGCGCATGGCCAATGACATGATCCCGTTCAACGTGAGTGCCGCGACGACCAACTTCGGCATGAACGACGGCGGGTATTCGCCGATGGACGAGGGGAAGGCCAAGCGCTATCACGACGGGCAGACTTCGGTCGTCGAGCAATTGAAGAAGGGAGGCGTGCGGTTCATCGTGGTCGGCTCGCCCGGGTGCGTGGATTCGGACACGTTTCGCAAGGACCCCCAAGCCGCGGCGATGTACAACAAGACCTTGTCTGCCGAGCGCGACATCGCGAAGCAGGTGGCGCAGGAGCAGGGCGTGGCCTTTGCGGACGTCATCGACCCGATGCTCGAGGTGATGGAAAAGGCCAAGGCGAAATACGGCCATCAATACCACGTGGGCGGTGGCGACGGCGTTCATCCCGACGCCAACGGGCACCTCGTCATGGCCTACGCCTATCTGAAGGGCCTGGGCTGCGACGGGAACATCGGCACCATCACGCTCGACCTGGCCGGGGGCAAGGCCGAGGCCTCCGAGGGGCACAAGGTGTTGGGCTTCCACGACGGGGCGGTGGAAGTGGAAAGCTCGCGCTACCCATTCTGCTTTTACGGCGACCCGAAGACCACGAACTCGACGACCGGCGTGATCGAATTCTTCCCGTTCAACGAAGACCTTAACCGCTTCCGCCTCGTCGTCCCCGGCGCCAAGCCGGGGCAGCAGTACAAGGTGACGTGGGGAGCGGAGTCCAAGACCTTCGCGGGCGAAGCGCTGGCGAAGGGGATCAACCTGGCCGCGGTATTTTTGCAAAACCCGTTCAGCGAGCCGTTCCACAAGGTGGAGGAAATGATCCGCACGCAGCAGAATTTCGAGACGCCGCTGGTGAAGCAGGCGATCCACGACCTGCCGGAGTACGAACGGATTTTGCCTGAGGAAAAGGAGATGTTCGTCAAGCTGCATGGGACCCTCGTTGCCAAGGACAAGCCGTTCCGCGAGGCGTCCGCCGCGGCGGTGGTGCCGGTGAAGCACACGATTAAGGTGGAAGAGGTGAAGGGAGGGTGGGGGATCTCGAAGATAGCAATTCTGAAATCTCAGATTTGAAACCGCGAAGCGGATCCAAAATTTCACATCGGCGCGGTCATGGCGGTGTGATGTCGCGCCAGTGCCGGGCAGTGACGTAGCGGCCGAGATGACCAACGTTCTCAGTGGCGACGATCGCGCCGGCTTCAATCGCCTGGGCGGCCAGAATCACGTCGGCGTCGAGATCTTTTGGGCCGGCGGTGGGGCGGCCCTGCCGCCGGGCATCGGCCCACAGGCTTGAGGCTCGGAGCATCGCGGTCGTGGTGATGGGCTGGTACGTCAGCTCCGTCTGCATGGCGTCCAGACGCTGGATTGATTTGGTTAGATTTGCGAGCAGGAGACTGCGGCGCACTTCATAGTCGGCAATCTCTGGAATGATAATCCGGGTGCCGAACCTGATGAGGCCCTGAAGCCAAAGAAAAACAGTCTGCTGGGGTCGGGGATGGGCGAGCTTTCCGAGCGGAGTGGCGTCGAGCATGACGACGTCGATGTCAGCCATTTCATCGGTTTCGGTCGGAAAGTGCGTTCTCCTTCAGGAGTTTTTCCGCGATCTCCCAGGAGCGTTCCTGCTCCCCCGATTCGTCCGCCATCCACTCACCCATCAGACGAAGCAATTCGGCGCGCTTCCTCCGCTCCTCGTCTGAGAGCTTGGCAGGACGCAGCAAAATTTTCTCTTCGCCTGCGGCTTTGGGTTCACCTTCCGATCGCCCAGGCGGCAGGCGCTTGTCGATTTGTGTCATGGCGACCTCGCTTTCGTAGCCGGTGCCGCGGTGGGGAAGGGAGGGCGGCTCTACGCGAGCCGCCCAACCCAGTCATTTATGTCCGTGCTACGCTGATTCCTTCCGCCTCTCCGGTTTGAGCTCGAAGAGGTGGTTGCGGCCTTCGACCACGTCGTCGTTGATGATGTACTTGCCGCCTTGTTGCTGGTCGGGCAGCTTGTACATCAAATCGAGCATGATCTCTTCACACACGGCGCGGAGCGCGCGGGCGCCGGTGTCGCGCTTGAGGGCGCGCTCGGCGATCAGCCGCATGGCGCTGGGGGTGAATTCCAGCTCGCTGTTTTCCAGGCGGAAGATCTTCTTGTACTGCTTCACCAGGGCGTTCTTGGGCTCGGTGAGGATGGAGATCATCGTCTCCACGTCCAGCGGCTCGAGCGTCGCGATCAGCGGCAGACGCCCGACGAACTCGGGAATCATCCCGAATTCAACCAGATCTTCCGGCTGTACCTGCGAGAGCGTCTCGGCCTTTTCGCCGGCCGAATCGGGCTTGGTCGTTTCCGAATTGAAGCCGATCTGACGCCGGCCCAGGCGCTTGCGGATGATGTCTTCGAGGCCGACGAACGTGCCGCCGCAGATGAACAGGATCTGGCTCGTGTCCATCTGGATGTACTGCTGCTCGGGGTGCTTGCGGCCGCCCTGCGGGGGGATGTTGGCGATCGTGCCTTCGAGCATCTTCAGCAAGGCCTGCTGCACGCCTTCGCCGCTGACGTCGCGGGTGATGGATACGTTGGCGGAGGTCTTTCCGATCTTGTCGATCTCGTCGATATAGATAATTCCGCGCTGGGCGGCTTCCAGGTCGTAGTCGGCGTTCTGCAAAAGCTTGAGCAGGATGTTCTCGACGTCTTCGCCGACATAGCCGGCTTCGGTCAGCGTGGTGGCGTCACCGATGGCGAAGGGGACGTTGAGGATGCGCGCCAGCGTGCGGGCGAGCAGCGTTTTGCCGCTGCCGGTCGGGCCGATCAGCAACACGTTGCTCTTGTCGATTTCGGTTTCATCCCCAGCGGAGGGGGGCGTCGCCGGCCCATCCTCGGCGGGTTCGGTGGAGCTCGTGGTCAGACGCTTGTAGTGGTTATGCACCGCGACGGAGAGGGCCTTCTTCGCGTACTGCTGGCCGACGACGTACTGGTCCAAAAATTCCTTGATCTGCCGCGGGCTGGGAATGGTGCTGAACAGCGGCTGGCTGCTGCTGAGCTTGCGTTTTTCCTGGCGGATGATGTTGTGGGCGAGATCGACGCAGTTGGCGCAGATGTAGACGTCGCTGGGGCCTTCGACCATGGGCCCCACGTCCCGGGAGGACTTGCCGCAGAAACTGCAGGTGGTGACCCGACGGCCGCGGAATCCGCCCTGTGGGGGCGTGGAACCGCCACCAGGGGGGTTTTGTCCGCCGCCGTTGCCTCCACCATTTCCCGGGCGATTGGAATTAGCCATCGACTCGCCTTCCTCGCTAGAACGCGCACGGTTGGTGCGCATTACGGGCATGCCGTCGTGGCATGTCCGGTAGAACTCGATACTCCCGGCGGCCCCACCCGTCCGCCGCTATTCGTGCCGCAGACGGCATTTCCGCGCCCAAGCGCGAAGGGTGCCGCTCCGTAGGTTATCGAACAGCAGCCGGGATAGACTTGATACGCATTCCTACCGCGGCTGTTCCCATCTTACTCCCGCCGACCGGCAAAGGAAAAACGGAAAACCGCTCCCGATCCGGCAAAACCGGGGGCAGCGATAGAGTATAGGTCCGCAAAGAGTTAGGCACTGGAGGCGCCGGCGTCCGATAGTCCTGTACGGTTGGGCTCAACTCCCCGAGCTCTGATCGAGTTTCGGGCGGGGGGGTGGTGGCTTTGTGGGTTCGCGAAGGGCGGCTTCCTTGGCCGCGACGAGGATTTTGGCCTTGGCCCGTTCAAACTCCACGTCCGACATTTGCCCGCTTTTATGGAGTTGGCGAAGGTCAGAGAGGGTAAATCCGGGGCCGGTGGGTTCGTCGGCGTCTTTCAGTCGTTTCTTGACGTAAACGGCGACGTACATGCCCACGATCAGAATCACCAGCAGAACCATCAGCCAGACGAAAAACGAGAATGGGGGAGCATCCGCGAGCATGGTGGCGGTTCCGGTGAGGGAACAATGGGTGTTCGCATCGGATGCTACGGAGATGGGGCGGGCCGGTCAATCGGAGCAGGTGCCGAGTGCTGGACCATCAGCCACTAGAAGAGCGCGGGGTCGGGTGATGCCCGCGGGGAGCAAATTCGAACTGAGGACGCAGGCCTGAGTCTAATCATTCACGCCGGGTACAAGCGACAGCGAGGCCCCGGATGCTTCAGAGCGCCGGGATTTCCCGGTACCTCGAATCCGAGGCCTCGCTGTCGCTCGTACCCGGCGTGATCGGATATGCATCCTCAGCACTCAGTTCAGCGATTCCCCCGCGACGATCCGCTGTCCGCTGGGGACATGGATCACCGAGCCGCTGTTTAACACTGAGGTGGGGGAGTGGAAGGCGGCGTCGGTGTCGCCGAACCACGATTCGTCGACGACGAAATAGCAGTAGGGATAGCACCCCGAGGGCAGGTGGACCGAAGCTTCCCACCGGTCGTCGGCCAGGCGAAGCATGGGCGTTGCGGTCGTGGACCAGTTGTTAAACGGCCCGACCAGGAACACCTGCTGCGCCCGCGAATAGCGGAGGCGAAACACCACCTGGGTGGTATCGGTGACGTCGGCGACCTGCGGAACGGGGGGAGCCTCCACGGGAGGCGCGGTCTGGCGGGAATCGTCGGTCATGCGCGTTGCCTTCCTGGCACGGAACCATCCTTGGGCGGGATCCTTCCTTAGAAACCCGCTCGATCACATGTTTATACCGCGTAAGGGGTCCGGCGTCGATCAGGGCGGGGCTGAGTCAACAGGTATAAATCCCCGACAAGTATCGAGTGCCCCCTGAAAATCCCCGTCGCTTAGGGCCGAAGTGATGCCCTCTCCTTTATGGCGTTCCCGGCGGGGGTCGATTTCCTACAAAGAACGGGCGCATTTCTTCTTGGTCATCCCAGCAGGTATCCTTCCGGAAATGAGCGCCTTGCCTGCGACGCACGCGAAAAAACGCTTCGATTCCCCGCAGCAGGAGGCGTTCCTCAACCTCTGGCGAACCTACGACCGTCTCCGCGCCCTTGAAGACGAGCTTTTCGCCCGCCATGACCTTACGGCCCAGCAATACAACGCGATGCGGCTGCTGCGCGCCGCCAACCCCGCGAAAGTGCCGACCCTGGGCCTCGCCGCCCGATTGGTTTCCCGCGCCCCCGACATCACCCGCCTGCTCGACAAGCTCCGCGACCGGGGATTGATCGACCGCGAGCGCCGCGAAGACAACCGCCGCGTGGTGCATGTCGGGCTCACGCCCGCCGGGATCGCGCTGCTTGACGAGTTGGCGGATGAAGTCCGCGACTGCCATCTTCGCCAGCTCGGGCATTTGAAACCCGGCGAGATGAAGACGCTGATCGATCTGCTGAGAAAAGCCCGCCTGCCGCACGAGGCGGCTGAAAGTGATTGGGCTTGACGAGGGAAGTCGGAATGAAGCCGAGCAATTTTATTTTCGCATTTCTTTTGGGCGGGATGTCCGTGGCCGTATTTCTTGGGGCCGCGCCGCTCGCAATCTTGCTGGCCATGTTCATGCTGCTTCTGATTCTTGTTTCGCTTTTGGCGAGGGCATTTCGTCAGAAATCGGGAAGGGCACACTTAACCGGTGTGCCAATGCCCAAAGACAACGTGCAGCCTAATTGAGTAAATCGTCACACACGGAGCATGCTAGGCGGCAAGAAAAATGCCGCGGTGCTCTGCCGACCTACAACGTCCGTAACACGACGAGATACCCCGCCACCGGCTGTTCCGCTTCGCAGCGCACCGCGATCGGCGTGATGGACTCTTCTCTGAAACCGTAGATGGAAGCGAGGTGCTGTACGTACGCCTTCGAATGCATAAACCGGAGGTTGCCGGGGCGGAGTTGGTAGCGGTCGCCTTCGCACGATTCGATGGAGAAGGCGAAAAGGCCGCCGGGGCGGAGGGCGGAGATGGCGGCCTCGAAAGTGGGGGCGAGGTCGCCCAGGTAGATCAATACGTCCGCTGCCACGAGCAGATCAAAGGAGCGAGGGAATTGCCGCAGGGTTTCGACGAGATCGCCCTGTTCGACACGGTCGTAGACCCCCCGCTCGCGGGCTTTCTCGACCATCTTCGTAGAGATGTCCACGCCCTGAAGCGTTGCGGCCCAGGGGCGCAGCAGGGGTCCGCACAGGCCGGTGCCGCAGCCGAGGTCCATGACGTCGAGGCTGTTGCCAGGTAGTAGTGCGATGATCGTGTCGGCGATCATTTCGGGCACGTGATACTTCAGGGGGCCTTGCAGGTGCGCATCGAAATGATCGGCGTAGCGGTCGAACAGCTCGGCCACCGCATGCAGCGGGATTCGCTGCGGCGGGGCAAGATTCGCCGTTGCCGTCAGGGCGAAATGCAGCTTCACCGCATCGGGCAGAGGCGTGAGCCGATCCTCCAAGTGGGCGATGGCTGATGACGCCGGCGCTGCGGCCAGCGCACTGGCCGCCGCGGTCGCGGCGCCGGCGGTGTTTTTTGCGGCCTGATCCGCCTGCATCCGGGTGAATTTCGCCTGCCGCTCTTTTCCCAACTTCGCCAGCACCTGGCCCAGTCCTTGAAAGCCGGCCCGGTCGGGCCTAATGGCGATCGCGTCGTCGAACAGTTTGGCGGCTTTTTCAAGGTTCCCTGCCTCGGCTTCGAGCATTGCCAGGGCATGGATCGCCGAGACGAGTTTTGGATCGATTTCCATCGCCCGGGCAAGGTGGGCGCGGGCCCCCGGAACGTCTTGCTGCCCGCGCAGCGCCAATCCCAGGTGCAAATAGGCGGAGGCGAAGTCCGGCTTCATTTCGATTGCCTTGCGGCAAGCCTCGACGGCCGCCGCATTGTGCCCGAGGGAGAGGAGCGCCACGCCCAGATGATGGTAGAGGTCGGCCGACGAGATTCCTGCATCGCGCGCCCACAGCAGCGACGAGAGTGCGTCGTTGGCGTCACCGGGCGATTTGCGCGCGAGGCGCGCGATTCCCAATCCGAGATGGGATTCACCGCGATCCGGGTCGATCGCCACCGCCCGATTAAACGCCGTGATGGCATCGCCATGGCGGCCGGTGCCCAGGTATGCCTGGGCGAGATTGTGCTGAAACGCGGCGTCATTCGGCCGCCGTGCCGCGGCCTTCTCCAACATTGCAAGGGCCTGATCCGCCCGGCCCGCCTGCATGATCAGCACGCCCAGCCAATGCAAGGCGTCGGCGTCGTTCGCATCCGCATCGAGCGCGGCGCGATACCCGGCCTCCGCTTGGCGCAGCCGTCCGGCGCGATGGTGTTCGAGCGCGATTTGCAGGGAGTTTTGGGGCATGCGGGATCGTCGGCTTTGATGGCCGGGGAAGCATTATGACTTTGATCTTCACGCACACAACCACCCGCGGGCGATTTTGGCCCGCATGGAGGTTCGACCAGTCTCAATTGTCCGAAGAATTTCGGAGCCGGGCCGTGCCGGCCCCTTCGGCTGCGCTCAGAGCAGGCCGGTCGCAGCGTTGCTCCGTCTCTCGCTCCCTCTCCCTCGTACTCGGGGGAGAGGGTTGGGGTGAGGGGCCGAATTGCGAGTTGCTCTGTTCGCAATGAAAGCGCACTTCTACGTCCCGCCCCTCACCCTATCCCTCTCCCCCGAGTACGAGGGAGAGGGGACCGGAGGCGGGCCTGCTCAGAGAGCAGTCGTGGCGGACGACAGGCCCAGGCCTCGAAATTCTGTCGGGCACTTTGGGTTGGGCGGACCACTACGCGTGCAACGCCATTCTTGCCTTACGCCCGCCTGCGACTTAACGTCCGAAGGCGCATGGTTCTCATCTCCGCGGAGAAGGCTGCTTATGAAAACAATGAAGGCGTTGGTCAAGAAGAAG
>JAQGHP010000498.1 GCA_028288775.1 Phycisphaerales bacterium
GGCGGAGTTGTGCGAGCGCGACCGCGACACGCCGGCACTATGGCAGGAGCCGAAGGGGAGCGCAAGTCGAAATATTGCTAATGTCGCGCGGGCGGAATCCCGGACGGCTGTGGCGAGGCGCCCATGCCACGGGTTGAGCGGGCCGCCCATGCCACCGGCCTAACGCCCTTCGAGCATTGCTTCGCCTTCTCGCTGGGCGCGGGCGTAGACTTTTGCCGCGACGTGGTAATCGACGTCGATGGCTTTGATGGCTTCGTCCTCGCCGCCGCGGACGCTCCAGCGGGCGAATTTTAGGTCGATCAGTTTTTTCTCGACCTGCTTGCTGACGAGAAAATCGATTAGCTTTTTCGCCGATGCGTCGTGCTTGCTTCCTTTGACTAAGGCGACGGAGGTGGGCATGGCGAGGGTGCCCTCGCCATTCTGGTCGGGGACGACCATCGAGAGCCTGCCGCCATTGGCGGCGGCGTTGGTAACGTCGTCGTTGTCGGTCAGGCCCAGGCTGTACGTGCCCGCGCCGACCTGGTCGGCGACCTCGGCGTTGCCGCCGAGCAGGGCAATGCCGTTGGCGTGCAAGTCCCGGCAGAACGCCGCGGCTTTGTCCGGGCCCCAGACGCTGTAGAGCGTCGCGAGGTGCGCGCCGGTCGCCCCGGCGGTGGGGCGGCTCATCGCAATTTTATTCTTAAGCCGCGGGTCGGCTAAATCCCGAATGCCGGTGATCGCAAACGGCGGGGGCGATTTCTCCGAAACCGCCAGCACCCGCGCCCGCAGCGCGGTGCCGGTCCACAGTCCGTTCGCGTCCTTGAATTGCGAAGGAATATCCGCCGCGGCGGGCGATTGGTATGGCGCCAGCGCGCCTTCCTCCCCTAGCCGCACGCTCAGGAACGCCTCGCTACCCCACCACACGTCCGCCCGCGGGTGCTCGGCCTCCGCCTCCAACTTCCCGGCGAGGCCGACCGACTTGCTCGACTCGATGTCATACTGCACGACCGTGCGGATGCCCGTCTGCTTCTCGAACTCCGCGAAGATCTGCGCCGCATACGGCTCGTCCACGGCGCAGTAAACGACAACCTCGTCCGAGGCGATTCCCCGATTGCAGCCGGGGATTGCGAACGCGAGCAGCGCCCCCAGCACCGTGAAGCAGCAGGCGGCGACGCTGAGAGTCGATTTCAGATCTCTCGTGGCATGGGCACCCCGCCCATGATTCGCCGCCATGGCGGCACGACATGGGACCGCCCATGCCATGAGTGTGAAAGCACTTCGTATCGCCCATCTCCGCGTCCGAAATCCGGGCATTTACCGATCTCCGATTCGATCCATCAGCCCACGACAATCGGCTCGGAGCTGACGACCAGGTTGTTCGACAAGTCCGCATCGTGAAACGCGCCGGTCGAGTCCAGTTGCGCCACGAGGAAATACGACCCCGCCGCCGTGGGCATTATGACCCGGCTGAGGTGAATTGTCACCGATTTCCCTGGCTTTATGCTTACATGTGCCGACCTCTGCACGGCGTTCGCGCCGAGGGTTCCGTCCGTGGTAGCGTCGAGCAGGAAATGCAGGACGCCGTCCGCCGCGACGTTGCCCGTATTGTTCACGACGAGCGTTTCGCTGGTCTTCGCGCCGGCCCTGGTGGTCGCGGGCGTCTTTGTCCGGAACTTGCCGGAGAGGTCAATCTTTGGCGCCACGACTGCGATCGTGCCGGTGGACGGGACGAGGCTCGTACCGCCCCGCGGGTCGGTCACCTGGAGCAGCAGGTGGTAGACACCTGCGGGAACCGAGGCCGGGATCGTGTCGAGATGCACGCTCCATGTCGCCTGTTTGTGCGGCCCAATTCGCAACTTCTTTGAGAAACCACCCGGGAGCGCGATCGCGCTGGAATCGATTGTCGTGCCGGTCGAAAGGAACCAGGTGACTTGCAGCTTCCCGATGAACGTGAAGATGCCGGTGCTGGTCGCATGAACGTTGAGGTTGATGTGTGCCTTGCTTCCCGCGATGACCGATGCGGGCAGATGCCCCGACGCGGCGGCCTGGAAGTCGGATATGGGGGTGACGTCCTCCGTCAGAGGCGTTGACGTTTGCGAAGACGTGTAGTTCGCATCGCCGCCGTACCCCGCGGTGATGGCGTGCGCCCCCTCCGCCAGATCGGCGGTTGAAAACGTTGCGCTGCCGTCGGCTTGCACCGGGGCGGTGCCGATGGCGACGGCGTCGGAGAAGAACATGATGGTGCCGGTGACGGCAACGCCGCCGCTCGTTGCGGGCGCGACCTGCGCGGTGAGCAGCACGGAGTCGCCCACGGTCGGGTCGACGTTCGATGACGAGAGTGCGAGGGAGGTGGAAACAGGTGGCACTACATGCACGGCGGGTGAAACGGTCACTGTGACGGGCGTTGCGGCGTCGGCTGGCCCGTAGTTCGTGTCGCCGCCGTAGGTGTCGGTGATCGTATGGGTTCCCACCGACAGCGCCGTGGTGGCGAGCGTGGCGGTTCCGTCAGATTGCACGGCGGCGCTCCCGATGCTTGCGCCGTCCGAGAAGAAAGTCACGCTGCCGGTCGGGGCCGGGTCGCTGGGCGCGAGGGGCGTAACGTGGGCGGTGAGATTGACGGAATCGCCGGCAGTCGGGGTTACGTTCGACGCCGCGAGAGTGGCGGTTGCAGTGTGCGAGAGGTACCCGAAAGTAAAATAGGAATCGGGAGCCGCCCTTAATGTGTCGTCGAACATGCCGCTTACAAGAATTGTTCCGTCGTTGCGGACCAGTAACGAATCCGCCCGAGCGGCGTCAGGCTCTTGCACACCGAAGGGAGACAGGATTTGCACCGCGCCCTGAGTCCCGAAAGACGTATCGGGAGTAAAGTCGGTGTTGAGGCGGGTAAGGTTCAGGCTCACGCCCCCGTCGTGAATCAGGACGAGAATCTTGCCATCCTGCTGAAAGGTGAACCCGGTAAGATTGGGGCCTTCCACGTGTTCCTGGAAAACCATTTGCGCGTCGTTGAATCCCGTAACAACGTTGAAACGATACAGGTAGGGGTCATCATTTTGGTCTGCGCCCACGTAGAGCCCGCCGTCGGGCCCGAGTTGGGCGACGTTGATCTGGCCGTAGGAAAAATGATCCATATCGGCATTGCTCTTAACTGCCAAACCGTTGGAGCCAAAATCGGCGACGCGGCTGCCATTCGAGTCAATTGCCGCGACTGCGACAGCCGCTACTGTCCCATTAACGATAGGGATCGTGGCTTCGCCAACGACCAATACATTGGTGCCCGCCGCGACCATGGTGTAAGCCTTGAACGCCGTCACGGAGGTGCCTGATATGAAATCCGTCACGCTTCCGTTCACCCCGAACGTGTTATCGACCGTGTTATCCGAGTTATAGCGCGTGAGACTGCCGGCGGTGAGTACGAGGTGTTTTCCGCCGTCAACTACAAGGGGCGGCGGCAGGGGAGTGCCGCCCTGCACGGAGTTCAATGCCGCGGGAACGGCACCCGAGTAATCGCCCGCGACGCTGCCATTGGGGTTCAGCAACACGGGCGTCCCATCGGGACGCGTGGCGATCAACTGTCCATTTGGCTGAATGCCAAGAGCTTCGTACCCGGTGAGAATCCCGCCGTTCCCGAAGGAGGGATCGAGCGTGTTGGGGACGGAAGTCACCGTCTCCATCACCGGCGCGATCGAGTCGGCGGCACCGTAATTGGCATCGCCCGTATACATCGCGGTGATCGATTGATTTCCGAGGGGAAGTTGCTGGGAAGTGGTGACGGTACCGTCGGGCTGCAGGAAGGTGCCGCCGATGACTTCGCCGTTATCAAAAAACTGAACATTGCCGGTGGGCGCCGGCCCGCCCGGGGCGGTCGGAATGACGTGGGCGGTAAGCGTAACGCCATCAAGAACAGTCGGATGAAGGTTGGACGAGGAAATGGAGAGAGTGACGCTACTCCCGCTAAGCAATGTCCGATGCTCCAGCTTTTCAATGATGGTGTTGCTCTGACGGCTGCGCTTTCGCATAGGGATACCCCTTTGAAGAGGAAAAGAATCTTGCGCCAATAGGAGGGATCTGACGTCCGATAACTCTACCACACGTTCGGCGGGCAGGCCAATCGCGATTCATCGTTTTTGCGGGAATTGCAATTTTGCGCGGTGTCGCGACAGTCTGTCGCAATTACACGACATCCGATGGCCGCAGGCTTTGCGGGTCCGTCGGCAGTTTGTCGGCGTTTAAGTCCGCCCACATCGCGGCGTCGCCATCCAGCGGGCTTTTGATGTTGTACGCCTGGTAGGCGAGCATTTCGCCGATGCGGGCGACGAGATCGACGAGGCGCTCGCCTGCCGTCCAGTGGTCGCCGACGCAGATCGTCGTCTCATCGATGTTGGGGTGAAACACGGGCGTGAGCATGCGGCAATGGGGGCTCACGCGCGGATACTCACTCGTTAGCTGGATCTCAACCAAATGGATGTTCTGCGCCTTGGGCTTGTCGCGCCGTCCGCGTTGCAGCCCGGCAACACGATATTCAATCTGATACGTCTCGGGCGGCTCGCCCACGACCGACTTGATGCGGATGGCCGCGGAGTCCGCGAAGGCGACCGCCATTTGCTGCGCATCGGCCATGAGCCGACGCGTGCGCACGGGGACGCGCGGCGCGGCCGGCGCAGCCGCGGGGGGCAAACTGGGACGCGCCGCGGGCGGTGCCGGCCGCGGGGGCGCGGTCTCGTAGTTCGGCAGGGACGACGTTTCCGCGATGGCGGCGGAAGCCGCG
>JAQGHP010000532.1 GCA_028288775.1 Phycisphaerales bacterium
GAGCGGAACACTCCGGTGAGCGCGAGGCTGCGAAACGTGAAATTCGCGCAAGCGCTCGCGACCGTTCTCGACGCCGTACACGGCCGCGAGCGCGTTACATACGCCATTGAGGGCAATGCAATCGTGATCTCCACTGCGCCCGATTTATCGCGCGGGTCGCTGGTGACTCGCGTGTACGCGTTACACGGCGTTCCCGAGGCCGGCCTTACGCGGCAGAATTTGGTGGAACGGATCTCCGCCGCGATCCAGCAAGAGGTCGCGCCGGATAGCTGGCGCGACGCGGGGGGAACTCTGGGAGCTATCCGCGAATTGCAGGGCCAGCTCATCGTCACACAGACGCCGCAGAATCATCGGGCGGTACAGGGCGTGCTGGAGCGGTTGCGACTGACGGGCGTTGTTTCGCAGTTCGACAGCCGCCCCGTGATGATCCGCGGAGTGGGGGATTGGGAGGCGCTTACCTATCGGCCGCTGGAATTCTCAAACGATCCGCGGGTGTTCTCCGACCTGCTGCAATACGCACCGGGAATGAACACCACTCCCGCCGACGTGCGGGCGGTCCTGGAAGCGGAAGGCCCCACCGACCCGCGCGCCACTACGGGGAAGATCGACCCGGCGGCGCGCAATCTAATCGACCGCGCCCGCAACTTTGGCTGGGCGCGGGTGATCGTCCCCGGACCTGGCGGGAACGTAGCCATCCGCTTCGACGGCGTCGGGCGCTATACGTGGGACCGCACGGTCGGCGAAAACCTCCGCGAGCAGGTCATCTGCGACGGCGTGACGCTCTGGCATCTGTATCCTGAGATCGGCGTGGGCGCCCGGCGGAGCGTAAGCCGCTTTCACCGCGCGGCGCTGGCGCAGCTCCTGCCCTGGGTGCTGCCGCCGGCACAAGACCTGGCGCACGGGATGGATGTCGTCGCGCTCGATGCGCGGACCGTGGCGCTGGTGCCGCGCGACGCCGCTCATGCGCCGGCCCCGACAACCCGGCCGGCCGCGTATCGGCGGATCGAGCTGGCATTCGCCGGGGACGGGCGGCTGGCCGAACGCCGGGCGGTGCTAATGCCCGAAGGCAAAATTCTTTTCCGTGAAACGTATGATGGCGCCGGCGGCATTCGCCGCAGCAGCGCCGATGGCAAGGCCCTTGCGGATCGTCACCTGACCGTCGAGGAGTGCGCCGCGCCCGACCTCGCCCCCAGCGCCCAGGGTCTGGTCGTGCTGCCGATGCCCTGGCGGTCGGGGGATCACGTCGCCACGTCACGCAGGATCGACGTGAACGACATCATTGCTTTGCGTAAGCTCAAGGAGGAGGACGCGCTGGCGCTGCTGGCCGCGGACGTGGCCGCCGGCTCGGGGCGCGACGCCGCCAACTTGGTCGCGGGCCGCTTCTTTGCATCGGGCGATCGGCGCATCGGGTTCTACACCCTTCTGCTGGCCGCCGGTCACTCGTGGGATAAGGCCGCTGGATGGAGGTTCGGCAGTGATACATTCGGCATGGATGTGGCCGCGGACCATCCCAGGTCGGCGCTGTCCGGATATTTGTCGCAACAGCTTGCCATAACCCGCGGGGAAGCCGACGAACCTTCGGCCAACCCGGACCCCGCGGCGGATTCGTTCATCCACCGCCTCGCGGAATTCCGAACGCTCGCTCGGGGATGCCTGGACCATCCCGCGGGGACTCATGACTCCGCCGAACTTGCCAAAGTATTGAAGCTTGCCCGAGGCTGCAAGGACCCCGCAATCGGCGGGGGAATTCTGTGTCTCGTGGACGGCCACTTTGCGAGCGACGCGGATTCCAACCGCGCCGCGGCAGACGCCGCGGTTGCCTTGGGAGACGTGCCGGGGCTGGAGTATCCGTGCCGCTTTGAGCGGGCGCGGCTGCTGCACCTTGCTGGCCGCGGGTCGGATTCCCGGCAGACATTGATCGACCTTTACCATCAGACGCTGTCGGCGGGCACCCTTCCGCCGATCAATGCGCGATTCCGCGAATCCCTGGCGGGCGAGGCCGGCGGGGCCGATAGCTGGCCGATGCTGATGCGAGAGACGTTCGACACGCTCGTCGCCCGCGATGGCCGGCCCGCGGCGATCGCCCTGGCGTGGCAGTGCCATGAGGCGGGAGACCCGGCGCTGGCCGAGGAACTCCTGGGCCGAGTCCTGGCCGATGCTACAGCCGACGACAAACTGATGACGACGCTTTCCGCGGTGGATTATTTGTGTCGCACCGGGCAGCCGGCACGGGCCGATGAATTGCTGCGGCCAGTGCTGGAGGATGCGGAAGAAGCCTCGTTTCCCGAGCTGTGGCGGCTGGCCTCGGCGTTGGCGGCGCAGCACGGCGCGCTGGCTCGATCCGCCACTTGCATGGAGAAGGCGTTCGACCTCGAGTATCGCCGGCTCCCGGAGTCCGTCGATCTGCGTACATTTCGGACGGACTACGCCGGCCTGCTGTCGCGCTACGCGCAGCTCGCCGATGCCGCGAAGATGCTGGAGCAGCCCGCACCGCCCGGCATGGCGGCCGCGGTCATCCGCACCGCCGACCGCTGGCGCGCCATCGACCCCGATCCCACCGCGGCGTGCCAGTTGGCCGCGCGGGTGCTGGAGCGTTTGGGGCTGCACGATTTGGCGTGGGAATACCTCACAAGCCCATTAGCCGACCGCCCCGCCGAGGCCGGACCGTGGCAGCAGCTTGCTGCGACGCTGGCGGGACGGGGGGAGACGGACCTGGCCGACCGGGCCTATGCGACGGCGACTGAACTGGATCCGACCGACGCCCAGCTCCTGTGGGACCGTGCGCAGTTGTTGCAGCAACACGGCCGCCGGGTCGAGGCGATGCGACTAATCCGGCAGGTGGCCGATGGCGAATGGTCGCCGCGATTCAATTTGCTCAAGGCCCAGGCAAAGGGGTATGGAAGATGAGCCCGGCGGGTTAAAGTTATGCCCCATGTCGGGTGGTGATTTTAATCCCGCCGTCTCCATGCCTCCCGCGCGGAAGATCGCATTCCCCCTGATGGTCCTGAGTGCAATGATGTTTGCCTGGCCCGGGCTGGCGCGGGCGAATGTCACCATCAAGCGCGAGCCGCCGGTCGTGGAATACAAGATCTTCGACCCGGCCGAGCCGCCCGCGGACATGCCCAAGCTCAATCAAGGGGAGGCCGCGGTTACGAATACGGTCTTTGGTTGCACCGCGAATGCCCGTTATGGCGTCGTCGAGCGCAAGGCCGCGGCCGGTCAGAAAGTCGCTACCGTCGAGCTCGCCGGGCTGCAATTGACGCTGCGGCTGCAGATCGTCATCTACCTGCCGACGAACGCGCAGGAGAAACTCAAGGCGCACGAGGAAGGGCATCGGCGGATTGCCGAGCAAATCTACCGCGAGCGCGCCGAGAAGGTCGCGCGCGAGGTGGCGACGAAGGCCGACGGCCGCAAGTATCAAGGCGAGGGAAGCACCCCCACCGCCGCCACCAAGGCCGCCGTCCAGTCGGCCATCAACCCAGTCGCCAGCGGGTACCTGAAGCTCACGGCAGACATGTCCGCCCGCGTGGGCGACATCTACGACGACATCACCGCCCACGGCACGAACAAGACCCCGGAAGATGAGGCGATCAAGAAAGCCTTCGAGCAATATGAAAAGGAAGAGGCGGAAAAAGCGCCCCCCGCAAACACCCGCCCCGCTGAGGAAGGGAAAAACTAGAAATGCTCACGCCCTCCCGCCGAAACGAGAGGGCGCGAGCGAAAGCTCCATCTACCGGCCGAGCATCTTGGCGACGACAAAGATCACGACCGCGCCAAAAAACCCTCCGCCGCACAGCAGCCAGATCAACGAATAACCGGCAGCGGCAACGGTATAAATTTCTGCAACGGGCAACATGCGGCCTCCAATGTAAGAGAGCCCCCAAACGGGCTCCACTGCACTGAAAGCAAAGAGTGTGCCGACCTCTCAACCGAATCGGAAGAACCGCATTGCAAACAGGGATGCATTCCTACTCGGCTGCGATGGGTCGTATAAAACGTAGATGGGAGCGCCCACCCCCACTCCTCTGGCCAGCGGCGCGCGAACGAAAGTCTTGCCTACGTGGGTGTTCCCATCGTGTGCCTGAAACTGATGGGAATGATGCCGAGATTGAAGATCGGCCCGAACTGCCGCACCCTCGTCACTTCGGCCTCGGCACCGACGCCATTGCGAGCCAAGAGCATCGCGGCGTGTCCCTTTGTCTCCGCATACATCCACACGGCGCCAAAAACGATGAACAAGAAAATATTGGACTTCCGGAGGAATCGGTGAGCTTCGGCTTGCTTGTCCCTTACTCCCTCTACAGGCCCGGCGAAGTTCGTGCCCGGCTCATTCGGTAAGTAGGTCACGGCGATCAGACTGCCTTGTTCCATCCCACCCGCGCATTCGATCGGGAGTACGATAAACGACTTGTACGGCACATCCTCGACTACAAACTGATAGTGGACTTCTGCTTCGTCCCTATACACCTGTTTGCCGATGACCTCGCCGATGATGATGCGGCCGCGCGAGTTCAATGCAGTCATCCGCGCGTCGTCGATGTATATCCGCCAGATACCGGTCAGCGGTATTCCCAGGCACATGAATGCCGCCAGCAGCCGTGACGCGTGCTGGTGCCATCGCCACCGCACGCGCCGGGGTGGCGGGGCGACTATTGCGCCGGGCGGCGGTGCGAGGAACCGCACGGCTTCCACGGTCACAGCGACGGGGATTTTTTCCGGAAACCTTCTCACTACGAGCCTCCGCCGCACCGATTGTTTCACGCAGTTATGATTTTGCGCCCTTCAGATTCTTATCAAAGAACTCTTTAACGCCGTTGAAGATTTCCTCGTTTCCGAAGCCATGCCCGGCCCCCTTCATTACTTCAAGCTTCACCGGCACGCCCGCCTTCTCCAAGGCGTCGCGCAGCAGTTCGCTTTGGGCAAGGGGGACGAGCGGATCTTTGTCTCCATGCATGATGAGGAACGGCGGATCGTCCTTCGACACGTAGGCGATGGGATTGGCCTTGGCGGCTTTGTCCTTGTTATCTGCGACGGGGCCGCCGATGAGCTTGGCTTCGGGGGAATCGGGGGCGTTGTGGTGCATGTGCGAAGGGACGCCGCTGGCGGCGGATTGCTCGTCCATTTTGGTGAGGTCGGTCGGGCCGAACCAGTCGCAGACCGCCTGCACGCGGCTGGAGTATTCGAGGTTGCCCTCGTCGCCTTCCAGTTCCTTCACGTCGCCGGTGGTTCCGAGAAGCGCGACGAGGTGCCCGCCCGCCGAGGTGCCCCAGGCGCCGATGTGGGCGGGGTCGAGGCCGTAGGCCTTGGCGTGCGCCCGCAGCCAGCGGACCGCCGCCTTGCAGTCGTGAAGCTGCGCGGGGAAGACGGCGTCCTGGCTCAGGCGGTAATCGATGCTCGCGACGGCGTACCCCTTCGTCACCAGCGGCAGCGCCTGGCGGTCATGCCGGTCGCCCGCCTGCCACCCGCCGCCGTGAACGAAGACGATCACGGGCACGGGCAGATCGGCCTTGTCCGGGAGATACAGGTCCAGAAGTAGCGACTTGCCGTTGACCGCGGCGTATTCGAGGTTGGGGAAGAGCTTCATGCCGGGGGGAAGCGGTGCGGGCTTGCGGTCTTCAGCGCGAGTGAGGAAGGGCATTGCGATCAGGGCCAAAACACCGAGCAAAAAGTAATGTGAATTCGTGCCAGACATTGAGATTCTCCGCCCCGCCAACGGCTCCCCTCGAACCTTTCACCACTCGCCTCACCATAGCGGGAAATGGCGCAATACGGAACGCTCCCACCTTCACTTCATCAACTCCTTAAGCTGCAGCGCGTCCGTTCCATTCCGGCGAGGCTGGATCGACAGCCGGTCGGCGTCGCCCCACCATTCGCCGGCGGCCCAATAGCAGCCGGGGATGTTGACCTTGTCCAGCGCGTCCAGAAAATGCCGCAGGCACGGGAGCCAGCGCGGGTCGTCGTTAGGCACGCCGAATTCGCCCACGAACCCGCGCACGCCGTTGACGGCGCACCAGCCGGCGAACTGGATCAGGCGGCGTACGCCGCGATGTTCGACGGCTTTGTCACTTTCCAATTCCTTGTCGTAGGACTGCTTGTAGGTACCGCTGGCATCGTGGTCGAAGTAGCAGTGGGCCTCGTAGACGGTGTTGTTCGCGGGGTCGTTGATCCAGGCCCATGTGCCGTTGGCGTCAGCGAAGCGCGCGGCGGAGGCCCAGTCGTTGCCGCAGACGAGCAGCAGGGATTTGTCCCCGTTCGCGCGGATCGCATCGACCGCCGCCTGCGAAATGAGTTTCCAATCGGAAGTCCCCATGTCGTGCGGCTCATTCATAAGCCCGTAACCGTAGACGCCGGCGTCGCCGCGGAAGACGTCTGAGAGCCGCCGCCAGAGGTCGGCGAAATGCGCGCGGGTCACCGTCAAAACTCCGACGTCCTGATCGATGACCGCTTCGACCACTTTTTCCTCGCGACGCATCGCATAGCGGGCATAGTTATGCACGTCGAGGATCGCCTGGCCCTTGTGAGCCTTGATGTGAGCGACCATCTCGCGGAGCCGGCCCAGTTCGGCCACGTCCAGCGGCCCGCCCAATCGCGGCTGAATGCGCTCCCACCGAAACGGGATGCGAAACAGTGAGAAGCCGCGCTGTGCGAAATACGCGACCGTGCGCTCGGAGTTGTAGAGATAGGCGCGGCCGTGCTCGCCGGGGGATTCGTTGGAGAACTCGCCGGGCTTGGCGCCGAATTCCGCGCCGGCGAGGGTGACGCCGCGGAGACGTTTGCGGGGGTCGGGCTCGACTTCCTTGGGATCGGGTTGGGGAGGTGCGGAACCAATGGTCGTGGCCGATGCCATGACGTACCCGCCCGCAGTACAGAGGAAAGTCCTCCGGTCCATAACGATGACTTTCCCAAGCAACTTTGGGGAGCGGAGTTTCAGCGGGCGGCAGACGCCGTCGCGACTCTCGATTTACGAACGGCGGCTCGACGGCCCTTTGCCGGCTTTCCAGTCGAACTCGCAGATGAACCTTTCAGCTTGAGGACGCGCGCGGGCTTCAATCCAATCGAGTAGATCGGGTCGTCCGATTTCACGAAGCCTCTGACAATAACCTTCGCCATGGTCTGTACTCCAATCACTAGATTCTATCTCAAGATCGGCACGGGCCAAGTCCAAATAAACATCGTCCGGCAGATGACGCTCGGCGAGCTCAATCATCGTTTCTTGAAATTCGTCGTCCGACAGACCGCCCCCGTTAATGAAGATCAAACCGCCGTCGGCCTCAAAGAAACCAATAGTTGCCTGCCGGCCTGCATCGTGTTCAAGCAGGGTTTCGTAGAATTCCTGAGCTTCTCCAGGAGAGAACCGGTCTCCGCCAACCTTCCTAAAGATAGCTGCCAGCTTCTTTCCGCGCGGATGAAGATACGAAATCGCAACGGCATCCTGACGCCAGATCAATCCGAGAGCGACGGCGCACGCGCGCATCAAACGCCGGCGCGTCCGGGCGGGCAAGGCAATTTGTGAGCTCGGATTGATTTCACCTTGCCAGCCCCCGATGACCACTGCGACCGGGCCGGCACGGTTCAACCCCAGCTTGCCCAGTAGTTCGCCGGTGAACATTTCTTCTGCAAGTTTCTGGGCCTTTGCCTTGGTGCGAAACGAAGCGCTTGCCATGCCCGCAGGCTTTGGAAAAATGACTCCCGGAACGATCTCGTAGGAGATGCGTTTGGCCACGGCCCCTTTGTGGACGTGCGATACAAGCGACAATCACGCACGATCCAATAACTGCGTTTCTCAAAAATGTCGGCCGTTAGGTATTTCGGTCTACCTCGCGTATTCCACCGACCGCACCTCGCGCATCACCGTCACCTTGATCTCGCCAGGATAGGTCATCTCATCCTGGATCTTCTTGGCGATGTCGCGGGCGATCTTGGCGCTGATCTTGTCATCCACCAGCTTCGCGTCCACGATCACGCGCACCTCTCGGCCGGCCTGGATGGCGTAGGCCTGGCGGACGCCGTCGAAGCCGGTGGCCAGTTCTTCCAGCTCGCGCAGACGTTTCACGTAGCGCTCCAGGCTTTCGCGCCGCGCGCCAGGGCGGCTGGCGCTCATGGCGTCGGCGGCCATGATCAGCGGCGTGTAGGGCGTCGTCGCGGGGACGTCGCCGTGATGGGCGAGGCAGGCGTTGAGCACCGCCTCGGACTCGTTGAACTTGCGCAGGAACTCCATGCCGATCAGCGGGTGGCCGCCCTCCTGCTCGTGGTCCATGGCCTTGCCGATGTCGTGCAGCAAACCGGCCCGGCGGGCGATCGTGCCGTCGAGGCCCAATTCGTCCGCCATCACCTGCGCCAAGTACGCCACTTCCATCGAGTGCCGCAGCACGTTCTGGCCGTAGCTCGTGCGATAGGCGAGGCGGCCGAGCATCGGGATGATCGCCTTGTTGATGTTCGGCAGATTGGCTTCCTGCACGGCCTCCTTACCGATCTTGATCAGCTCCTCTTCCATCTCCTTGGAGACGGTGGCGACGACTTCCTCAATGCGGGCGGGGTGAATGCGGCCGTCCGCCACCAGCCGCTCCAGCGACATGCGGGCGACCTCCCGGCGCACCGGATCGAAGCAGCTCACCACCACCACGCCCGGCGTGTCGTCGATGATCACGTCCACGCCGGTCGTCTTCTCGAACGAACGGATGTTGCGTCCCTCGCGGCCGATGACCCGGCCCTTCATGTCGTCGCTGGGGATTGTCACCGTGCTCACGGTGTGGTCGCTGGTCTGCTCCGCGGCATAGCGCTGGATCGCCTGCAGGACGATCTGGCGGCTCTTCTCCTTCGCCTCGTCCTGGGCCTGCTCGGTGATCTGCTGGATGAGCGCGCCGGCCTCCTGCCGGCATTCGTCTTCGATGCGCCGCAGGAGCACTTCCTTCGCCTGGTCGGCCGACATGCCGGCGATCTGCAACAGTCGCTCGCGCTGCTCCTTCAAAACGCCCGTCAGCTCGTCGTCCTTGATCGAAACCTGCCGCTCTTTCTGGGTCAGGCGACTCTCGCGGTCCTCAAGGTGCTTTTCCTTGGTCGAGAGCGTGTCGAGCTTGCGATCGAGCATGTCTTCGCGCTTGGACAGGCGCTGGTCGTGGGCCTTGAGCTCGTTGCGTGCGGTCTCGTTCTCGCGCTCGAACTGCTCCTTGAACTTCATCTGAGCCTGGCGGGCGGAAAGCTCGATCTCCTTGGCCTTGTTTTGCGCTTCCTTGGCGGCGTTGTCCTTGAGCTGCTGGGCCTCGAGTTTGGCAGCGGTGAGCACGTTCCCCGCGGAATTGCGGATGTAATACCAGGTCGCGGCAACTCCACCGGCCAGCCCGATGAGAAGCCCAATCACGGCACATAATGCAGGAGTCATAAGGTGTTCCCCTCGTCATGCCCCGGCGGCTTGCGCACGCGCGGGGATTGTCACGGGTTTAGGGGCGCATGCTCCAAAGACTTCGAAAAGCCCAAGGCTCACACGCTTAATAAAGCGGAGAAAAGGGGAAGGCCGACGTGAGGCGGCTTCAATCGGGCAAGTCGCCCGCCTGAAACCCAGGTGCGCAAGCAGAGTCAGCAGGGCAATGGATTATTGCCCGGCTCGATACCTCGCCATCGCACGGGGAATGTGGGTGGAGCGGTGCGCTCCTCCCGCAGGGCGGTGCGCTCCGCGGGCGGAGCCCTTTGTGGCAGCAGGGCCATCCAGTCGACGGTCTGCCGCGATCGTGCAAGGGACGGTGAAACGCAATCAGACTGGCGCACCGCCACCGCCGCCACAGGCAGCGAAAGCCGGCTCGCCAGCACAATTCCCAGCGGCAGCCACAGCACCAGTGCCAGCATGAAAGCTGCCGACAACAGGATGGTGATTGCCACTTGCACGGGAAGGACTCCGGGAAAAACCACGTTCGTCTCGAAACCCCGGCAGGGGCGACTAAAGCCGCCCGTCGCCGGAGGTTGCGTCAAATGGGCCTATCGAGTACCCGCTCTCCGCTAGCAGCGGGCACCCCATGCCTCCCGCACATTTCCGTGCCTACCGGGCACATCGATATGCGACAGGTCTTACACGCCCTTATTCTATCCTTGATCCATTCCTTTACAAGCGTGCAAATTGGCAGAGATCGCCGGGGAGAGGCGACCCTGGGGGCGGTCCTAAGGCCAAAATGCTCAATAATTTTCAGAGCCGGAGCGTGTCGCCCGGTCGGGCCGCAGGCCCGAAACGGAGCAACGCTGCGACGGGCCGGCACGACCCGGCTCCGAAGTCACCCGACACAATTTAGCGCGGTCGGACGATTGAATTCCCTATGACTCGACAACGTGACAGGCAAACACGACAGGGCCGGGAAGCAATCTGCTCCCGGCCCTGTTCCTCGTTTCAATTGGGATAACCCGCGTTATCTGCGAACTTTAGTACCCGTACCGGCGCTCGGTGACGGTCGTCGAGCTGCCGTCGGGGTTGTAATAAGTACGGGTCTCGTAATAAACCCGCGGCGGAGGGGGAGGCGGTGCCGGATACACGTACTCCCGGCGGTACGTCGGCCGGTCGTAATAGTAGCGGTCGTCGTTATAGCGGGCGCGTTCCTCGGCCTGCTGGCGGTCCACCTCGTTGCCGATGAGCCCGCCAGCAATCGCACCCACCGCGCCGCCCACCAGCGCTCCCCCGGCAGTGTTGCCATGCGAATTATGCCCGACGATTGCGCCGATCCCCGCCCCGCTCGCCCCGCCGATGAGCGCGCCGTTCCCTGCCGCGGAATTGCATCCCGCGATGCCCAGTCCGATAACCCCCAAAGCCGCCGTTTTAAGCCAATTTGGTGTACGCATAGTCTAACATCCTCTCGGCCCGGCCGGACGCCGGGTTAATCAGATAGACACAGCAGAGGGGCCAAAGTTGGGGGATTGGCCGGCTCTGGCCATCGTCTTTTATTAGCAATCCAAAGGCCCGAATCACGAACAAGGCCCGGTAAACGCACGATTTGTAAGATCCCCCTCCGCGTGCGACATGAATTGGCCGAGGTCCATGGAGGCCCCCTATATGACCCATATGGTTTAATAATAGCTTGCGGACGAACCGCTGGGTAAACCGGCCGTCCATGAACCCAGCCGACCGCGACAGTCACTTCCCCCGCCGTGAATTCCTGAAGGCCGTCGCGACCTTCCCCGCGATCGCGACGCTTGCGTCCGCCGCCGATTTGCCCGCGACGCGGAATGACCGCCGCGCCGACCGCGAGGTGGATGTCGCCGTGATCGGCGCCGGCCTCTCCGGCCTTTGCGCCGCCCGCGCACTGGGCAAGGCGGGACTCCGCGTGTGCGTTCTTGAGGCGCGGGATCGCGTCGGGGGCCGCACGTTCGACCACCCCATCGGCAACGGCAACGTCGTCGAGGGCGGCGGCCAGTGGGTCGGCCCAGGCCAAACCGAAGTCCTCGCGCTTGCAAAAGAACTGGGCATCGAAACCTTCGACAGCTACGCCACCGGCAAGACCGCGCTCTACATTTCCGGTATGCGACTCACCTGGGGACGCGAGCAGGAATCCGCCGACCTGCGCCGCGTGAAAGGCGCGCTCGATGCGCTGGCGAAAGAAGTTCCGCTCGACGCGCCCTGGACCGCCCCGCGCGCCGGGGAATGGGACGCGATGACCGTTGCCGACTGGCTCAAGGCGAACAAGGCGACCGGCCAGACCATTCAGGACTTTGCCGTCGATTGCGAAACAGAACTTGGCAAGCCCGCCAACATCTCGCTGCTCTGGTATCTCTTCTATCTCCACGCCGCCGGTGGGCACACGTCCATGAACGTTGACGCCCAAAAGTCACGCTTCAAAGGCGGTCCCCAATCCATGTCACGGAAGATGGCGCAGGCAATGGGCGATGACGTGATCCTCTCCTCCCCCGTGTCGCGCATCACTACTGGCGGCGCGAAGGTCAATGTCGAATCCGCCCGCGCGCGCGTCACTGCTCGCCGGGTGATCGTCGCGATGATGCCCACGGACACGCGGCGGATCGCCTTCTCCCCCGAACTGCCCGAAGCCCGCCAAAACCTCGTCAAAGCCTGGGCCGGCGAGCCCGCCATCAAAGTAAATGCCGTCTATCCCAAGCCCTTCTGGCGCGACGCCGGCCTCAGCGGCCTGGGCATCAGCGACCGTGGCCCAGTCGCGGTCACCTTCGACAACTCCCCGCCCGACGGGTCGCAAGGGGTCCTGCTCGCCTTCCTCTCCGAAGAGCACGCGATCAAGAATCCCGCGGACCGCCGGAAAGCTGTTCTTGAAGGCTTTGTCCATCTCTTCGGCAAACCCGCCGCGGATCCCACGGACTACGTCGAGACCGATTGGTCCGCCGACCCGTGGACGACGGGCTGCGTCTCCCCCATTGGCCCGCGCACTCTCACCCGCTTCGGCCCCGCGCTCCGCGCGCCCGCGGGCCTCATTCACTGGGCCGGGACGGAGACCTCCGAAATCTGGTGCGGCTACATGGACGGCGCAGTAAGGTCCGGCCGCCGCGCCGCCGCCGAGGTCCTCAAGGCGCTCTGATTTTCTCGGTCCATTATTGACGGCGGAGCACCACGGTCGGGCAGCGGTCGCCCAGCTCGTACGTGGGCCGATACGTGCGCTCCAAGGCAAAACCGCCATTGGTCATGCAGAAGCATTCGCACAGTTCGGGCAGATCCGGGAAGTGGTAGCGCGTCTGACGGTCGCGGTAGGTGTTGATGGCGAGCAAATGTTCGGGCGGCCAGCCGAGCCGGGCGGCGAGGTGTTGCAGGTCCGGCGCGACGCAGTACAGCGCATCCCACACCTGCCGCAGCCCGACCCCGCGCCGCGCGTCTTCGTGCAGCGCCATCCCCAGGCGAAGCTTGAGGTGATTGGTGCTAGCGACCCGCCCCACCAATAGGTCCGCGAGCACCGCCTCGGGCGTTTCACGCACCGCCGGCGGAACGAACAGCCGCACGATGAAGATGCCGCCCGGCGCGATCACCCGCCGGAGGCTATTCGCCAGATCTTGAAGGCCGTGCGGGTAGACCAGAAGTTGAAGCCCGCCGTCGCACAGCACCACGTCCCGCGACGAATCCCCCAGCGGAAGCGCCTTCCAGTCGGCGCGGATCACCGCTCCGCGCGGGCCGGGCCAGACGGCGTCGATCATGTCCTGCGTCTGGTCCGTCGCCAAAACGTCCGCCCCCACGGGCCACGGCAATTGATAAAGCTCAGGGGTCACGCCAAGGATCAGTGCGCGGGGCGCGCAGCCGCTTCCCGACCACCGTTGTATCGCGTCTGTATAAAACGCGACGTCTTGCGCGGAAGGCCGCAACGGCGGGCCGAGTTGCCGCCAATGCCGGGCGACGGTTTCCCAATGCCGCGGCGTCGCTTCGCAGGCCGCGGGTGCGGCCGGAGCTGCCGGGGGTCGCCTCAGTGGATTGCAACGTCGTCCAGTCATTTTCACCGGCACATGTAGCTCCCAACGGCGCGAGGCATTATCGGACCCGGAGGGCCTGGAAACGCCATCCCCCATATTGGATCGACATCGGGAGGGCCGATACTTAACAGGGTGGGGTTCGTTCTTCGACGGGGAATCGCCAGACCATGCATCGCGGGCTTGAGAATTGTATGTTCGCCTGGCAACCGCAGGCGGCCGCGGGGCCGTTCCATAATCCATTCGACGGAACGCGGCGGGTAACTCTCGACACCGCGGACGCCGCGGCTATCGGCGCGGAAGTAGTCACCGGCCCCAAGGCGCAGCTCGCGACTTTGAGTGACCAGCCTTCGGGCTGCTGCGCGTACGTTTGGGGAAGGCCCACGCACCCCGCGCATCGCGGCGACGCGCTCATCCAATGGTGCGTGCAGCAAGTCCGCGAAGGCACGTTACCGCGCTTGACGGAACTGGTGGGCACCTTCGTGCTGCTCATCGACGACCGCCGGGAACGCCGCGTGCATTGCATCGGCGACGCCATGGGCATTGCGCCCTGGTTCCTCGGCCGCCACGCCGGCCGGTGGGTAGGCGGCACCAACATCTGGCCGATCCAGCGCGCGGGCCTCGCGGGAAAAGCGGTGAATTACGACGCCGTCGGCTCCTGGCTCTACTACGGCTACAACCTCACCGATGGGTCACTGCTGCAAGACTACCGCCGGCTCACCGCCGGCACGGTGACCACCGCCGTCGGCGACGTGTTCTCCGAAACAACCTACGCGCACCTCACGCCCGGCGACGCGAGCCCGCCGCGTGAGCAGATCGTGGACACGATCTTCGAGCAGATTACCCAGGCATTCGACCAATTCACCGACGGCCTGGAAACCGCCTCGCTCGCGCTCAGCGGCGGATACGACAGCCGGATCCTCGCGGCTCTCGCCTCGAAAAAGAAAGGCATGAAGACCCAGGCGTTTCTCGTGCGCGACACCGACCACGAGGCCGCGATCGTCTCCCGCATCGCCCAGACGGTCGGGCTGCCGCTCCACGTCATCCCCACGGATGGGTCGCGGTGGAACATCTTCGCCGAGCCGTTCCATTCCCTGCCCGATGGTTTGCCCATTACCCACAGGTGACCCACGTCGTCGCGCAGCAGCGGCCCGGCGTGCCGCTGATCAACGGCTTTCTGGGCGACATCGTCACGCGCGGCACGGGCACGCAGACCGATTGGCAAGTCGAATTGAAGAACGACGAAGAGCTCGTGCCCTACTTGACCGAGCGGCGTCGCCTCCCCGGCCTCCGCTTCGATTTGCTCGAGCCAGGATTCGAGGTCCGCGTCGAAGCGCGGGCGCGGGAGGCGATGCGCGTCCTATCCGCCCGCGGCCGCGAGCTGGGCAAGCCCTTCCTCTACACCGGCTTTTACGCCCGGATGCGCTACTACACTTCCAACAACTTCCTCCAGCACCTGGACGTCGCCGAGCCGATCAACCCGTTTTACACCTGGCCCCTCATCGCCCAGCGATTCGCCAACCACTACGACTGCTTCACCTGGGAAACTTCCGAAATGCTGTTCCGCCGATACGTGCCGAGTCTCGCCGACATCCCCCACAGCGAGCGCGGCGTCGTCCCTCAGCCGGTGCAACCCGCGCCCAGCCGCTGCACGAAACAGTGGGCCGCGGCGATGCTCGCCGACCTACCCCGTCGCGGTTTTCTACCACAGCTTAGCCGGAAAAAAGCGCTGTCGCGCCTCACCGGCGCGCTGCTGGGCCGCCGCGACGTGGACGACGTGGTCCTGTTCCTCCAACGCCTGTCGCTGCTCGAAAGCTGGCTGCGGCAGGCGGATATTCCCTTTGACTGGCGCGCGATCTAACTCGCCCGACAAAAAAAGAGGGCGGCAGTCTTCCTATCGAAGCTGTCCGACGCGTCTGTTACTAATGGTCCGACCGACCTTCAACGCTCGGAAGTTCTTCAGAGCCGGGGCGTGTCGCCCCGGTCGGGCCGAAGGCCCGCGCTCCGGTCCCCTCTCCCTCGTACTCGGGGGAGAGGGATAGGGTGAGGGGCGGAACTGAGAGTTTCGCTCGAATCTCGTAGGGTCCGCCGATCAACGCCGTGCGTCCCTCGGCCCCTCACCACTGCCCTCTCCCCCGGGTACGAGGGACCCTCGTACTCGGGGGATAGGGTGAGGGGCGAACGCCGAGTTGCATTCGCACCGAGGAAACGCAGTCGTGGCACGGGTTTTCAACCCGTGCGAGATGCGCCAGTCGTACAGTCCCTTTGATTTC
>JAQGHP010000541.1 GCA_028288775.1 Phycisphaerales bacterium
GTCATCAACGAGTTGCGGAAATCGATCTCCGCGTTGAAACTGGAGGAAGGTAAGTGTCACCCATGTCCCCGGACGACTGTTACCCATGTCCCCGGTCTGTACACCCCGGAGTACCGGAGGAGGGAGAAAGGCCAACGGCCCGGGCCTATGCTCGTGTGCATTCGCGCACCGCTTCGCTCATCCGTATTCCCACAATCGAGGACCGAAGATGTCAGTCGAAACCATTGAAACGCCGCCCCGGCCAGCTCCGGTCGTCCAGCACAGGTCGCGGCGTCGGTGGGTTGTGCTGGGTGCGATCGCGGCCGTGGTGCTCCTCGGGGTAATCATCGCCCTCCCCACGCTGCATACGGCGCTGACGACCGTTTCAACGGACGATGCCTACGTCAACGGCCACGTCACGTTTACCGCGCCGCGGGTGTCGGGGCAGGTGGCGCGGGTGTTGGTGGAAGACAACAATCGGGTGCGGAAGGGAGATCTGGTCGTTCAGTTGGACAAGGAGCCGTATGAGGTGCTGGTTTCGATCAAGCAGGCCGCGGTCGTGAGCGCCGAGGCGGACGTGCGGGCGGCGCTGGCGCAGGTGCGGGGCAACGAGGCGCTGGCGCGGAGCCTGCGATGGAAGCTCCAGCACGCGATGGAGGAAGTGGACGACCAGATCGCGCTGCTCAAGACGAACGTCGCCGCGTTGGAATCGGCGAAAGCGGTTGCGCTGCGCGCGAAGGCGGATCTCGATCGCGCGCTCCCCTTGGCGCGATCGGGGGCGGTGGCGACGGAGGAATTGGATCGGCGGACGCAGGTTTTCGCGGTGGCCGATGCGCAGGTGAAACAGGCGCTGCAGGGCGTGTATCAGGTGCGGGTGAATCTCGGGCTGCCGGCGCAGCCGGAGCATGGGGAGGACCTGGCGACGGTTCCGCCGGACCTCGTTGAAACGTTTTCGTCCGTGCGGCAGGCGCAGGCAGAATTGATGCAGGCCGCGTTTCAGATCGGCGTGCTCTACTCGCTCAACAACTCGCCCAAGCAGATGCTGGCCGATTTTTTGAAGCGCGATCCTGAGGGGGACATCGACAAGATCTATGCCGCGATCCTCAAGGACGCCCCGGCGGTGAAGCAGGCCGAAGCGAAGCTCGCACTAGCCCAGCGCGATCTCGATCAGGCGAAGTTGAACCTTCGTTACTGCGACATTCTCGCGGAGATTGACGGCGTCGTCACTCGCCGCAATGTGAACCCCGGGAACGACGTGGTGGCCGGGCAGGAGCTGATGGCGATCCGCTCATTGCGGGAAATCTGGGTGGACGCCAACTTCAAGGAAACGGAACTGGCGGAACTGCGGATCGGCCAGCCGGTGGATTTGGAGCTGGACATGTACGGCAGCCGCAAGGTGTTCAAGGGGCGGGTGTCGGGCTTCACGATGGGAACGGGCTCGACGCTGGCTCTGTTGCCGGCGCAGAACGCGACGGGGAATTTTGTGAAGGTGGTGCAGCGGCTGCCGGTCCGCATCGACATCGAGAATTACGACCCCGACAACGATCCGCTGTTCATCGGATTGTCGGTCGAGCCGCGCGTGCATTACAAGGAGAAGCCGACGGGGGCGGATGCGGGGAAGCTGTTGCAGCCCTATCTGAACACGACGCCAACCTCCGCCCCTGCGACGCGGGAGAGCGGCCAATGACCGCCATCGCCCTGCCATACGCCCGCGCGCAGCGGGTGATCAATCCGTGGCTGCTGGCGGTGGTCGTCGTGGTGCCGACCTTCATGGAGGTTCTGGACACGACCGTGGCGAACGTGGCCCTGCGCTACATTGCCGGCGGGCTGCACGCCGCGGTGACGGACAGCGAATGGGTCATCACCAGCTACCTTGCCGCGAATGCGATCATCCTGCCGATCTCCGGCTGGATCTCGGCGCACCTGGGGCGGCGCAACTACTTCATCCTCTCGATCGCGATCTTCACCATCAGTTCCGCCCTGTGCGGCATCGCGGGCAGCCTCGGGCAACTCATTTTGTTCCGCGTGATGCAGGGACTCGCGGGCGGCGGGTTGCAGCCTTCGAGCCAGGGCGTGTTGCTCGACGCATTTCCGCCCGAGAAGCAAGGAGCCGCGATGACCGTCTTCGGGTTCGCGGCACTGCTCGCGCCGGTCGTCGGCCCGACGCTCGGCGGATGGCTCACGGACAATTATTCGTGGCGATGGATTTTCTACATCAATATCCCCGTCGGCCTGGTCGCCCTGGGCGCCGCGTGGGCATTGGTGCGGGACCCGGAATACCTGCAAACGCAACGGGAAGAACTCAAGAAGCGCCCGCTCAATTTCGACTATTTGGGCCTGGGACTGCTGGTGCTGGCGATGGTCTGCTGGGAGGTGGGGCTGAGCAAGGGACAGGAATGGGATTGGATGGGCGATCCGTTCTGGCGCGTGCAGACGCTAGCGATCGTGTTCGTGGCGGCTTTGGGCGCACTGATCTACCGGGAGACCCATATCGCCGCCCCCGTTATCAGCTTCCGGCCGCTGCGGGAAAGGAACTTCGCCGTCTGCTGCCTCATCATTTTTTGTGCATTTGGGGTGCTCTATGCGCAGACGACTTCATTGCCCGGGCTGCTGCAATCCCTGTTCGGCTATGACGCGACGACTTCGGGGCTGGTGATGTCCCCGGCGGGCGTGGGGGCGGTCATCCTTATGGTGATCGTTGGTGCGATCCTGGGCCGCGGGCTTGACGCGCGGTGGCTCATCGCCGCGGGGCTTCTTACCGTCGCGGCGGCCAGCTACTGGATGGCGCACATGAATTTGAACATCAGCGTGCGGCAGGTGATCTGGCCGCGGGTGGTGCTGATCGCCGGGCTCTCCATGATCTTCGCCCCGCTGAGCGTCGCGGCGTACATGTACCTGCCCAAGGAAATGCGCGGGGCCGCGGTCGGCCTTTTCAGTCTGCTCCGCAACGAAGGCGGGAGCGTGGGGACATCCGTGGCGCAAACCCTCCAGGAACGCCGCGAGCAGTTTCACTTGCTGCGCCTCAACGAGTTTTTGGACCGCCTGAACCCCGCCGTCCAATCGTTCACCGGGCAGACAGGCGCGATCTTCTACCACTTCACGGGCGACGCGATGAAGTCGGGCCAGATGGCCATCGAGGCATTGCAATCGGCCCGCCTGCGGCAGGCCTCATCGCTGGCCTATTTCGACGTGTTCTGGACCTGCTCGATTCTTGCCGGGGTGTTGGTTCTGCTGGTGTTGCTGATGAAACGATCGGTGGCGGAGAAGGGCGCACACGTCGCGGCGGAGTGAAATCTTTAGAACCGCAATTGAAACGAGGGAACGATCGTGGCCGTATCGATCATCAGGTGCCCTGGGATTTTGCGAGCAGTTGCCGGGCTTTGGATTTGAGGAGCGCGACAAACGTCCCAAAGGAAACATAGCCGGCGTATTCGGCTTGCTCTTGCGGCGTGAGCGTTCCCTTGTTGCACTTCTCTGCGAGCTGGTTGACCAGGGCCTGAAGCTGCGGATCCGCCCGCAATTTGAGCAGGCGCTTGGCCGTCTCGGGAGTAAGGCACTCGCTCAGGGGACCCACAAGCCGATCGAGTACGGGGAATGACGTCTTGGAACTCACGGTTGCATTATATAGCAGAAAGTCGCGGAGCTTCGCTGTTCATTGCACGCCGGAGGTAGGTGACGAGTCGCCTACGCCGGGATTTCCCACATCCTTGCAGGAAAATCCGTGATGATCCCATCCACGCCCAATGTCCTGAAATGCTCGACTTCCTTGCAGGGATCCCCTGCGTAATCGGCGGCGAGGAATCGCGGTTCATTTCTAAAGGTCCAAGTGTGAACGAGCAATCCATCGGCGTGGGCGTCGTCGATCAGCGACGTGGGCGGCGCGAGGCGTTCCGCGGGAGGCGTGGACAGCGTCGTGCCCCCCGCCAGCGCCGGGACGATCAGGCGCTTGCAAGGCGCGATGCCGATGGCGTACGCCTTGATGTCCGCGAGGCCGGCGGGCGTGAGCATGTCGGCGAAGGTGCGCGGGTCGCTGGAGGCGGCGAAGTCCGCCGGGCGCATCGTGGGATTGTCGATCAACTGCATGATCGGCAGATCGATTCGTTCGCGCAGCAATCGCAGGATCGTGGGCTCGAACGATTCGACCCACACCGGGACGTAGGGCCCGACGCGGGCGAATTCGCGGAGGACGGGCGGCAGCAGGTCTTCGATGGCAAGTCCGATGGACGCGAAATACGTTGCGTGCTTGATCTCGAGCATCACGCCTACGGGCTTGCCTCGACGGGCGCTTTCGGCGGCTAGCGCGAGCAAGTCCTGCAATGAGGGAATGGGATGGAGGCCGTCGTGCGAATGATCGCGGAAATCGAGGCGCTGGCGGGCGCGGAGCGTGCGGATTTCTTCGAGGGTGAAGTCCTCGGCGAACCATCCCTCGGTCTGCAGCCCGTCGATGGTCTTGGTGGCGTGCCGATGGGAAAATTCCGGGTGCGTTGCGACGTCGGTCGTGAGCGACAGTTCGTTTTCATGCCGGCAGATCAGCGCGCCGCCCTTGGTGGGGACGAGGTCGGCCTCGATCATGTCCGCCCCCAGGTCGATGGCGCGTTGGTAGGAAGCGAGCGTGTGCTCGGGCAGATAGCCGCACGCGCCACGGTGGCCGATGATGATGGGACGGGCGGCGGACATCTGCGCGGCGCAGAATATCCAACCATGGATTGGGATGCGAGCAGCGGATGTCGGTCGTAACCGCGAGTTGGCGCATGGAATGGGACATCGTCGTAACGACAGCGACGCCAGGCATTTGTGCCGTCGATCCAGTTATATCGTAATCGTGCTCGCAACGGGCCTTTATTTCGTGCATAATCGTGCAAATTCGTGCATGAAGGCCCGTGGCGAGGTCAAAAACGAGGTCGCACCGCGTGTGGAATACACGCTCGTGCCTGCCCCTATTGCACAAGGCAATGAACTGCTTTAGTCAAAAAAGTGCGGCACAGCCACGGGTGATGTCGTTCCGTTTCCGCAAATGAATTGGGAGACGGAACACTTCACGGCGGCCGTGCCGCATGCTCAGTGGCCGGTCTACGCGTGCGCGTGTGCCGCGGCGGCCTGCTGCTCGGAGTGGATACCTTCGGCGAACTCCTCAATCATCTTGCGGTTGTACGCGGGGATGTCGTCGGGCTTGCGGCTGGTGGTCAGCCCGCCATCCGTCACGACCTCCTGATCGACCCATTTCGCGCCGGCGTTTTTGAGGTCGGTTTTCAGGGAAGGCCAACTCGTGACGGTGCGGTCACGGACTACGTCGGCTTCGATGAGCGTCCAGGGGCCGTGGCAGATTGCCGCGACGGGCTTGCCGGCGCGGAAGAAGGCTTTTACGAACTCGACTGCCTCGGGGATGATGCGGAGCTTGTCGGGATTAATCACGCCGCCGGGCAGATGCAGGGCGTCGTAATCGTCGGGGTCGGCCTCGCTCAACGGGACGTCCACCTTATAGTTATTGCTCCATTCGGTGAGGTTCCATGCGCGTACCTGGTCCTTCTTGGGGGAAACGAGGTCCGTGCCCGCACCGGCCTCTTCCAGGGCCTTGCGGGGCTCGGTCATCTCCACTTCCTCGAAACCGTCAGTCAGAAGGATTGCTATTTTCTTGCCAGATAAACTTTCCGCCATCATGCACACTCCTTTCTCATCGATATCGATCGCGGTCCGACGCGGCCCGCAACGTTGACGGAAAGTGCAATGGAAATGCCATCCATGCGGCCAAAGCGTTCTTTATGGCGAAATCGAGAAAAGTGGACCGCCCCGGCAGCCGATGAGACCGCTGGGGCGAAGGCCCGCGGGCGTCCCCGTTCCACACGCGCTCGTTTGAAGATCTGTTTACCCGAAGCACGGAGATACGCCGGCATGCAGGACCAGCCTTTCGACGGATCGACGCAAATTTCACTCTTCGATCCGGACGCCACATCGCGGTGCAGTGTGCGCCGCCGACTATCCCGGCGGCCGATCAGCGCCTGGGCACGTCCCGGCCGCGTCGATGCGAGCCGGGCGCGGATGGCCCTGGACGGGGACGCAGGCCGGCGGACTCCGCAGCAAGACCTCTATCGTGTGTTGTCGCCCGCGCAGTCAAACGCGGCGGTGAATGCCGCGTGGAACGTGACCATCCGCCTACAAAGCGAAGCCGCGACCTCACGCCGACGGACGCGTCAGGCGGTGCTCATCGCGGCGGGCGGATGGTTGTGTGCGGCGGCGCTCACCGCCGGTGGGATCTTCGCATCGCAGCGGGCGGACGATAACTTCGCCGACGCCGTGAGCCAGTCGCAACGTTTGATCGACCAACTCAACACGCAACGCGAGATCGCCGCGACCGCGGCACGGCAGCGCGACGCGCTCCGCGCCGATCTTCTCACTGCGCATGCCTCGGATTCCGACCTCAATTCGCCCCGGTCGCCCGAAGGGCGTCCCTCGTTCGCCACGCTCGACATTACCAAATAGGCTCGCTCGCGTGTGACGTGGCATACCGACAAACATGGCACACGGACGCCATCGGGTATAGACTCCTCTCCATGCAACCGAGGGGAATGCCTCCACCGCTCGATTACGCCCCGCGCGCCGATGTAGGCCAGCGGAGCAAATTCGCCATCGCAAGCTGCGCCGCCAGCGCGGTCAGCGGACCGGCGGGTTATGCATTTGCCTGCCTGGTCGGGAAGGGCTTCTTCTGGCCGCTCGTGGAGTTCCTGTTGATCTTCACGGCTGTCGGGCTTTACGCGCTGGTGCGAGTTGTCCACTCGCACGAGCGAATGAGCGGCCACCGGCTGGCGATCGGGGGGATTGTTTTGCCGGTGTGCTGGCTCGTGGTGATCATGCTGTTCATTCGCCTCGTCGCTTGACTCCCCCGCCGCTGGCCTCTACCACACTTCCGTGCAGAAGACCGTCGTCATCAACGCCGTCGGGCTCACGCCCGCCTTGATCGGGGAATTTACGCCCAGGCTCCGCGCATTCCGCGACGCCGGGAAGCTTGCGGCGGTGGGGTCGGTGCTGCCCGCCGTCACCACCTCCGTGCAGTCCACCTATCTCACAGGCACGTGGCCCAGCGAACACGGCATAGTGGGCAACGGCTGGTATTTCCGCGACGAATGCGAGGTGAAATTCTGGAAGCAGGCCAATCCGCTGGTACAGCGGCCCAAGGTGTGGGAGAAGGCCCGGGAGATCGACCCGTCCTTCACCTGCGCCAACCTGTTCTGGTGGTACGCGATGTATTCCACCGCGGATTACACCGTAACGCCCCGGCCGATGTACCCGGCCGACGGCCGCAAGCTGCCCGACGTCTGGACTCATCCTCCCGATCGTCGGTCGAGCTTGCAGCAGTAACTCGGGCAGTTTCCACTATTCAAATTCTGGGGGCCGGCGACGACGATCGAATCCACGCAATGGATTACCGACGCGGCCATTAAAGTGGACCAGCGATTCAATCCGACACTCTCGCTGGTCTATTTGCCGCATCTGGATTATTGCCTGCAACGCCTGGGCCCGGGCCCCGCGACGAGCGCCCAGGACCTCCGCGATTTGGACAGGGTGTGCGGGCAGTTGATCGATCATTTTCAGTCGCGCGGGGCGCGAGTCATCATTTTGTCGGAATACGGAATCACCGCCGTCTCGCGGCCGGTGCATCTAAACCGGGTGCTGCGGGAGCGCGGGCTGATCGCCGTGCGCGACGAGGTGGGGCACGAGCTTTTGGACGCCGGGGCGAGCGCCGCCTTCGCGGTGGCGGACCATCAGATCGCGCACGTGTATGTGAACGACCGGAGCAGGCTCGGCGAGGTGCGGGAGATATTGGAAAAGACGCCGGGCGTGGAGCGCGTACTGGACGAGGTGGGCAAGCGGGAGTGGAAGATCGATCATCCGCGGTCGGGGGAGTTGGTGGCGATTGCGGAGCCGGATGCGTGGTTCACGTACTACTACTGGACGGACGATGCGCGGATGCCGGACTTCGCCCGGACGGTGGACATCCACCGCAAGCCCGGCTACGACCCCGCCGAGCTGTTCATTGATCCGAAGCTGACGCTGCCCAAGGCAAGAATTGCGCTGGCCCTTCTCCGAAGGAAACTGGGATTCCGGGCGATGCTCGAGGTAATCCCAACCGAAGCCGATCTCGTCCGTGGGTCGCATGGAAGGCCCGCCCCAAGCGCCCAGGACGGGGCGATGCTGATGAGCGATCAGCCGGGGCTGGTTCCATCCAATCCGTTGATGCCGACGGACGTGTTCCACATTATCTTGCGGCACCTTTCGTGAGCGCGAAATATGCAAGGGAACGGCATCGCGCCTAGAATAATTCAAATTGCTTGTCGGGATGCTTATCCCGCTTGCATCGGAACTTAACCCTCGGTACAGTGACCCTTCTGGCCTGCCAAGGGCCGCCCGCGTCGGTCCGTCCGATTGGGACGGGGACCGAACGCGGTTTTTGTTTTACATCTTCGCACTAACCCCAAGCCCCATTGTGGATTCGGCGACTTGGCCGCAAGGTTTCCGCACGGGCTGACGGCCTCAACCGCACACGTATACCGTGTCAGGCCGTGTGTTTTGGAGCTTCGATATATGGCACAGCAGAACCAGGCCGAACTCGTAAAATCGCTCGTGGACGCCGGCGTCCATTTCGGGCACCGCGTCAGTCGGTGGAACCCCAAAATGGAGCCCTACATCCACGGCAAGCGGAACATGATTCACATCATCGACGTCCGCGAAACCGTCAAGGGCTTGCTTCGAGCCCGGCGGTTCCTTCAGAACATCGTGGCAGGCGGCAAGGACGTGCTCTTCGTCGGCACCAAGCGCCAGGCCCGCCACCCGCTGGAAGAAGAAGCCAAGCGTTGCGGCATGCACTACGTCGCCGAGCGCTGGCTGGGCGGTACGCTTACCAACTTCCGCACGATCCGCGCCCGCCTCAACCGTCTTGAGGAGCTGGAAAAGCTCTGGGCCACCGGGCAGATCGAGACTTATTCCAAGAAGATGAAGGCCACGCTCCAGCGCGAGATGACCAAGATCAAGACGAACCTCGAAGGCATCCGCAAGATGGAGCGCATGC